>NZ_JAALED010000572.1:58303-58462 GCF_014145155.1 Dietzia sp. B19
CAACTTCTACTCCGCCCCGCTGGCGCACATCGGCACCAGAGTCGACCTGCGGATTACGGCCCGCACGCTGGAGATCTACCGCGGCACCGAGCGGATCTCCAGCCACCTGCTGCTCCCAGCTGGAGCCTCCGGGCAGTACCGCACCAACGATGCCGACCT
>NZ_JAALED010000572.1:58472-58666 GCF_014145155.1 Dietzia sp. B19
CCGGCCAAAAGACAAATCTGGGGCCGAGAACACCGTGGCGCACGTGGCGACCTGGGTGATCGCCGGCCTGCGGGACCGGACGTTTCACACGGTGCCCGAACTGGCCGAGGCGATCGGTGAGCGGATGGACGCCTACAACCGCGAGGCGTTCTAGAAACGCCCCGGCTCGAGACTGAGCGTGTTCACCGCCGAGG
>NZ_JAALED010000572.1:58676-59051 GCF_014145155.1 Dietzia sp. B19
CATGTTCCACACGGTGCCCGAACTGGCAGAGGCGATCGGTGAGCGGATGGACGCCTACAACCGGGAGCCGTTCCAGAAACGCCCCGGGTCGAGGCTGAGCGTGTTCACCGCCGAGGAGCGGCCGCTGCTCACGCCGCTGCCGGCGGTGGCGTTCGAGATCAGCCGGTGGCTCTACGGCCGCCGGGTCGGCCGCAACGGACACGTGGTGTTCGAGCGGAACTTCTACTCCGCCCCGCTGGCCCACATCGGCACCAAGGTCGATGTGCGGATCACCGCCCGCACGCTGGAGATCTACCGCGGCACCGAGCGGATCTCCAGCCACCTTCTGCTTCCCGAGCAGGCTGCAGGTCAGTACCGCACCAACGATGCCGACCT
>NZ_JAALED010000572.1:59061-59280 GCF_014145155.1 Dietzia sp. B19
TCGTCTCATGTTCGGGCCGTCGAGGGCGATGATCTCGGCGCCGGCGACGATCCGGTTGAGGATCGATTCGGCGATGACCGCGTCTTGGAGCGACTTGTACCAATCGGGCGGATCGAACTGCGAGGTCACCAGAGTCGAGCCCCGGCCTTCCCGAGCGGCAAGGATGTTGAGCAGCTCCGCCGCTGTGTGCGGAGCCACCGGCGTGGTCAGGAAGTCATC
>NZ_JAALED010000572.1:59290-61983 GCF_014145155.1 Dietzia sp. B19
CGTGGGCCGAGCGGGTGGGGCCAGCGGCGGTCATCGTGATCAACCGGATCTTCGAATCCGTGCCCATCGACGAACAGGGCCTCGACGCCGCCCTGGCGGTGCTACGCCTTTCGCGGCGGTTCTCAGCCGAGCGGGTCGAAGCTGCGTGCGCGCTGGCGCTGACCGGGCCCGTGCGCTCACCCCGCTACGCGCACATCCACCCCATCCTGGCCACCGGCCAAGACAAGACCGCCGCCCTACCGCCACGCACGAATCCCGAACAGGCCGGCGGGTACGTCCGCGGCGCCGACTACTACGCCAGGAGCACCCAATGAGCAGCATCGACTCCGAGACCAAGCGCAAGCTCCGCGAGATGGGCGCCCAGCCACTGCTCGAGGCGATCGAAGCGCAACACGACGACCACGTTCTCGGCATGAGCTTCGCCGAGCGCCTGCAACTGGTCGTCGACCACGCCCACGAGAGCTTCAACCACTCCAAGATCGACGGACTCATCCGCCGGGCCAACCTGCGCTACCCAGCAGCCGATCTGCGGCGCGTTGACCTGGTCGAGGAGCGCGGCCTGGACCGGGCCATGCTCGCGCAGCTGGCCACCTGCTCGTTCATTCAGAGACAGCAGAACGTCGTCTTTCAGGGGTTCACCGGGTCGGGAAAGTCCTACCTCGGCTGCGCCCTGGCCAAGCAGGCCTGCCAGCACCGTTTCCGGGCGCACTACATCCGGATGCCCGACCTCGAAGAAGCCTGGGCCCTGGCCAAAGACCGACCCCAGGGCCAGAACAAATTCTTGAAGAAGTACGCCGCGTTCTCCCTGCTGGTGATCGACGAATGGCTCCTCGACCACCCCGACGAGACGATCAGCAGAATGCTCCTCGAGCTCCTTGAGCGGCGCTACGACACCGGGTCGACAGTCTTCTGCACCCAGTACCCCAAGAAAGACTGGCACCAGCGCCTCGGCTCCGGAGTTCATGCCGACGCGGTCATGGACCGCATCGTGCACAACACGATCTGGATCGACACCGGCACCCACAACATGCGCGAGCATGCGGCCGCCGCCGGGAGTCAGTAAGTAATCCCCGAGATGGGGCCGGTGGTCCCCACAGACGCGATCACCGGCCCCCAACGGCAATACTGCTGGCCCCCAAACGCAATATCCGGTGGCCCCCAAGCCTCCAAATACTCACGATGTCGTCGGTGTATCTGACCTGGAAGTGCTGAGCCATGAATTTCTCCAATTTTGATGCGTCAACTGCTGCGGTGAATTATGCCCGCTGCGGCAAGTCGCGTCGGTTGACCCTGAAAGCTTCATCCGCCCAGTCCGAGTGCGAAGGGGCGCGGTAAGCCGCCTACGAGCCGACCGCGGGTCGTGGCTGCTGGTGTGCTGGCGGCCTCGGTGGCCGTCGGGCGTTGCCGATTGGTGGCATTTGAGTAGCATTGGTGGTGCTGGGAAGTCTGTCCGTAGTCGTCTACCGCCGTGATTGTCGGTGGTCGCGGGAGCTGTTGGAGGGGGTTCGGGAGATGGCGGTGGTGGATCAGGCGATCTTGGCGCATACCGAGACCATGAAGTTGTCGAGCGCGGAGTTGGCGCGTCAGCTGGTGCAGCATCTGGGGCCGACGGTGGTGGCGGTGGCCGCGGGTGTGCGGGACAAGAAGCTGCCGTACAAATGGTCGGCCGACGGCGGTCCGGTGCCGCGGGATGGCGCGTTGCAGCGACTGCAGGTGGCCCACCGGGCGTGGGTGGCGATCGCGACGTCCGAGGGCGCCGATGTCGCCCGGGCATGGTTCATCGGCGCGAACCCCAGGTTGGACGAGCAGCCGCCGTTCATGGCGATCGCGGCAGGCAAGTTCAAGCCGGTGATGAGTGCTGCCGCGGCGTTCGTCGACGGCACCGACAACTAAAACTCGCCCCGTGCCCCTGGCCTACGGGCCGACCCGACGAGCGGTGAAGGGCTACCTAAGGTGGTCCGGGTGAGCATGAGCACCGGTAGAGGATGCCGCCTGTGACAGGCGAGGTCACGGTCTGCGCAAACACGGGCCTGGCACTGCTCCCGGCCGGCGGCCAGTCCGTTTATCGGTTGGCTAAACCCTCCTACGGCGTGCTCAATCCGCCGGCCAGGGGCGTGAGTAGCAGCGAGGACCGGGCGGGGTGGAACCGTTTCGATCTGCCCGGCGAGCAGACCATCTATTGCGCCAGTAGCGCCGAGGGCGCGTACGGCGAGTTGCTGGGCGCGTTAAAGGTCGGCGGCCCCTACCGGGCGCAGGAGTATCTCGATGATCCGGGCGCCGATGATCTCTACGCTCTGATCGCACGCGACTGGAACGATCTGGGGGTTCGGCCACCCGGCGTGGTCGACATCCACTGGTTGTACGCCCACCGCCTGTACACGGTGACACTGCCGGCATCGGGATGGTTCGTGGAGATCGAACACGCACGCACCATCACCTACCTGGCCTCGCATATTCCGCTGTCACTGTGGGAGCGAGGGATCGACGAGATCACCGTGGCGCAGACGCGAAGCGGGGACCGTCATCTGACGACCGAACTGGCCGCCACGCTGGCAGCCGCCCCCCTCGTCGGCCGCACACAGGCGCTGGGCATCCACTACTTCTCCAAGCACGGCACGCACTGGTCCTGCTGGGCGGTGTGGCTGCGCGACGGCGTCGCCGGGGCTCTGGACGCGGGCCCGGGCCAGCCGGTC
>NZ_JAALED010000572.1:61993-72932 GCF_014145155.1 Dietzia sp. B19
CGCCAAGAGCCGGCGCTCGCAGGCCAAGGCCGGCCGCAGGCGCCCGAGCGCCTCGGACTGAACGTCCGACGCACCGCCTGCCGGGGCGGTCGCTCCGCTGCGACCTACTGGTCGGGGGTCATCCAGTGGGACAGCTGCTCGGTGGAGACCTTGGTGAGCCACATCTGCCACAGCGGGCCGAAGGACACCCGCCGCACCCCCAGGTTCCTGAGGACGGCCAGGTCCCCTGCGCCGTGGCCCTTCACGGGATGAGCGGTCACGTTGACCGGGATCGAGACCGCCCCGACGAGTCTGGTCACCTGGTCGGCGGACGTCAGCCCCACCGGGTAGACCGAGCGCGCGCCGGCCTGCTCCATCAGCACGATGCGCTCGGCCGCCTCGGCGAGCGGATCGGAGAAGACCTCTCCGCCCAGCTTGACCGCGTCGGTGCGGCCGTTGATCACGAAGGGCACACCGGCGTCATCCGCCGCGCGGCGGGCGCCGGCGATGTAGTCGGCGTGCTCGTGCTTGTCCCGGACCCGGTCGCCCTCGCCGTGGACCACATCCTCGATGTTGGCCCCCACCGCCCCTGCCTCGAGCAACCGCGAGATCAACTCGTCCGGACCGAGCCCGTACCCGGACTCCACGTCCGCGCTCACGGGGATGTCGACCGACTCGGCGATCCTGCGCACCACCCCGAGGTACTCGCCGAAGTCCATCCGCTCACCGTCGGCGCTCCCGATGGCGTCGGCGACCGGGTGACTTCCCACGGTGAGTCCGTGGAACCCCACGTCCGCGGCGGTCCGGGCACTCCAGGTGTCCCAGACGGTCGGGAGGACCACCAGGTCACCCGAGTCGTGTAGAGCGGCCAGTTCCTGTGCCCGTGCACCCACATCGGTCATCGTCGACGCCTCCTCGGCAGTAGCGGTCGTCCCTCGACACTAGGCCTGATGGGACGGACGCGACACCGCCGGAACGCGCCCGCCCCGCGGGGACGGCCCGGCCCGGGACGCCCCGGTCGGGGTCCCCGCCGCCGGAAAACGCCGCGGACGCGTGCGTCGTGGGCCACAGTGCAGGGTGACGCCGAGACGATCACACAACCGCGCACGTGCACCGATCGACCACACCGGGGGGTTCTGGCCACGCCGGCCCGACTCGGGTGATGATGGTGCAGGCGTGCTGATGCCGTTCCACAAGAACACGATCAGCCTGAAAAGAAAAGAGCCGACATGACCCCAGGCAGAACGACGATCATCTACACCCTCACCGATGAGGCCCCACGACTGGCGACGGAGGCGTTCCTCCCGGTCGTCCGCACCTTTACCGACGCCGCCGACATCGATGTCACGACGAGCGACATCTCGGTGGCCGCCCGCATCCTGGCCGCCTTCCCGGATCGGTTGACCGACGAACAGAAGGTTCCCGACAACCTGGCCGAACTGGGACAGATGACCCAGGAACCGGGCACCAACATCATCAAGCTTCCCAACATCAGCGCCTCGGTCCCCCAGCTGAACACCGCCATCGCGGAACTCCAGGCCAAGGGCTACGACATCCCCAAGTACCCGTACGACCCGCAGACCCCCGAGGAGATCGAGGTCGCCGAGCGACTCTCCGCGTGTCTGGGCAGCGCCGTGAACCCGGTGCTCCGCCAGGGCAACTCGGACCGCCGCGCCCCGAAGGCGGTCAAGGAGTACGCCCGGGCCAACCCGCATTCGATGGGCAAGTGGTCGATGGCGTCGCAGACCCACGTCGCACACATGACGCACGGCGACTTCTACGCCGGCGAGAAGTCGATCATCCTCGACCGCGCCTGCGATGCGCGCATGGAGGTGGTGACGCCGGACGGCGAGACCCACGTCCTCAAGACGGTGCCCCTCGAGGCCGGCGAGGTCGTCGACTCCATGTTCATGAGCAAGAAGGCGCTCCTGGAGTTCTACGAGGAGCAGCTGAACGACGCCAAGGAGACCGGCGTCATGTTCTCGCTCCACGTCAAGGCGACCATGATGAAGGTCAGCCACCCCATCGTGTTCGGCCACGCGGTGAGGGTCTTCTACAAGGAGGCCTTCGACAAGCACCACGACCTGTTCGACGAGCTCGGGATCAACGTCAACAACGGCATGGTCGACCTGTACGACAAGATCGAGACGCTCCCGTCCTCCAAGAAGGAGGAGATCATCGAGGATCTGCACCGGTGCCACGAGCACCGGCCGGAACTGGCGATGGTCGACTCCGCCCGCGGCATCACCAACTTCCACTCGCCCTCGGACATCATCGTCGACGCGTCGATGCCCGCGATGATCCGCATCGGCGGGAAGATGTACGGCGCCGACGGCCGCAAGAAGGACACCAAGGCGGTCATCCCGGAGTCCACGTTCGCGCGGATCTACCAGGAGATCATCAACTTCTGCAAGACCAACGGGGCGTTCGATCCCACCACGATGGGCACCGTGCCGAACGTCGGTCTCATGGCGCAGAAGGCCGAGGAGTACGGCAGCCACGACAAGACCTTCGAGGTCCAGTACGACGGCGTCGCCAACATCGTCGACGCCGCCACCGGCGAGGTCCTGCTCTCCCAGGACGTCGAGGCCGGCGACATCTGGCGCATGTGCACCGTCAAGGACGCGCCGATCCGCGACTGGGTGAAGCTCGCCGTGGACCGTGCGCGCGCCTCGGAGATGCCGGCCGTCTTCTGGCTCGACCCGTACCGCCCGCACGAGAACAACCTGATCACCCTGGTGAAGAAGTACCTCGCCGACCACGACACCGAGGGCCTGGACATCCAGATCATGTCCCAGGTGCGTGCCATGCGCTACACGCTCGAGCGCGCGTGGAGGGGCCTGGACACCATCTCGGTGACCGGCAACATCCTGCGCGACTACCTCACCGACCTGTTCCCGATCCTCGAACTCGGTACCAGCGCCAAGATGCTGTCGATCGTGCCCCTGATGGCGGGCGGTGGACTGTACGAGACCGGCGCGGGCGGATCGGCGCCGAAGCACGTCCAGCAGCTGGTGGAGGAGAACCACCTGCGCTGGGACTCGCTCGGCGAGTTCCTCGCGCTGGGGGCCAGCCTGGATGACCTCGGCCGGAAGGACGACAACCCCAAGGCCACGATCCTGGCCAAGACGCTCGACACGGCGACCGGCAAGCTGCTGGAGAACCGGAAGGGACCGTCCCGCGTCACCGGTGAGCTCGACAACCGGGGCAGCCAGTTCTGGCTCGCGCTGTACTGGGCCCAGGAGCTGGCCGCGCAGACCGAGGACCGGGACCTGGCGGCGCACTTCGCTCCGCTGGCGGAGAAGCTGACCGCGGACAAGGACACCATCCTCGAGGAGCTGCTGTCGGTCCAGGGCTCCAAGGTCGAGCTGGGAGGCTACTTCCAGCCCTCCGTCGACAAGCTGCGGGAGGCCATGCGCCCGAGCGAGACGTTCAACTCCGCGCTCGCGAGCCTCGGCAACTGATCCGACCCGCCCGCCTCACCACACCCATCGGCCGCGCGCCGGCGGGTGCGGTGTCGTCGGGTCCGGTGTCATTCGGCCCGGTGTCATTCGGCCCGGCGAGGGCACCAGCCGCGATAGGGTGAGCCAGGTCACACAACCTGGAGGGCACCATGAACCACGTCTACAGCGTCACCGAGATCGTCGGCTCCTCCCCCGAAGGAACGGATGCCGCGATCGCCAACGCGGTCGCCGAGGCCTCCAAGACTCTCCGCAACCTCGAGTGGTTCGAGGTGCAGTCCGTCCGCGGGAAGCTGGACGGCGACCGGGTGGCCCACTGGCAGGTGACCATCAAGGTCGGGTTCCGGCACGAGTCCTGAGCGTCATCGGACCCGTCCCGCGGGCCGCTCCCGCTCGGCGCCGGGCCGCTCCCCTGTCCGGCCGCATATAGTCGGACCAGGAGCTGGATTCGGTTCCCTGATGATGGGAGTCCGGATGACCGGAACCGCTCACCCGCCCGCCACCACCTCCGCCGCCACTGGCGATGGTGCCTCCCCGGGAGGCGAACTCCTCAGCCTCGGTCTGCTCGCGAGCTCCACCATGGAGAACGAGCGTCGACTCCCGATACATCCCCGGCACCTGGACCGGATCGAGCCGGACCTCCGCGCACGCATGATCGTCGAACGCGGCTACGCCGCCGACTTCCAACTCGATCCCGGCTATGTCGAGTCGCGCGTGGGGCGGGTCGCCGAGCGCGCCGAGGTGATCGACTCCGCTGACGTGCTGCTGCTCCCGAAACCCCAGCTGGGAGAGATGGCCGAGATCCCGGAGGGTCGCGTCCTGTGGGGCTGGCCGCACTGTGTGCAGGACACCGGGTTGACGCAGACCGCGATCGACCGTCGGCTCACCCTCATCGCCTTCGAGTCGATGAACCACTGGACCCGGCAGGGCGACTTCAGTCTGCACGTGCTCCACAAGAACAACGAGCTCGCCGGGTACTGCTCGGTCCTTCACGCCCTGAGCCTCACGGGGTCCACCGGCAACTACGGGCCCCGGCTGAGCGCGGTGGTGATCGGGTTCGGCGCCACAGCGCGCGGGGCCGTCACCGCCCTGAACGCCCACGGGATCCACGACATCCAGGTCCTCACCCAGCGGGGGGCCACGGCGGTGGGCTCGCCGATCCACAGCGCCCACATCACCCAGCTCAACACCGACGAGGGCGCGACCCACCTCAGCACGGTTCCCACCGAGGACGGCGACGTCCTGCTCCCCACGTTCCTCGCCTCGCACGACATCGTGGTGAACTGCACTCTCCAGGACGTCACAGCCCCGTTGACCTACCTGCGGACCGTGGATCTCGAGGAGTTCGCTGCCGGCAGCCTCATCATCGACGTCTCGTGCGACGCCGGCATGGGCTTCGAGTGGGCCGTGCCCACGGGGTTCGAGGACCCGATGTTCACCGTCGGGCAGGGTGTGCACTACTACGCCGTCGACCACAGTCCGTCCTACCTGTGGAACTCGGCCACGTGGGAGATCAGCGAGGCGCTCCTGCCCTTCCTGCGGACTGTCATGGAGGGGCCGGCCGCATGGGATGAGGACCTCACCATCTCCCGCGCCATCGAGATCCGCGAGGGAGTCATCGAGAACCCGCATATCCTGGCGTTCCAGGGGCGTGCCGCCGACTTCCCGCACGCGCGCGTCGGCGGCAGCTCGTAACCCCGCGGGGAGCAGACCCTTCCAGGAGGCACCGTGACCACCACGTCCGACCCCCGCCCCGTCGGGGCCGACGACCTCGTCCATCTCCGCACCTGTGTGGACCTCGCGGGGCAGGCGCTGGCTGCGGGGGACAAGCCGTTCGTCTCTGTGCTGGTCGACGAGGCCGGCGAGGTGCGGTTCGCGGACCGTAACCGCGAATCGAGTGGGGACGCCACCAGGCATCCTGAGTTCGCGATCGCCCGCTGGGCGGCGGAGAACATGCAGCCCGAGGAGCGGGCGTCCAGTGTCGTGTACACCTCGGGCGAGCACTGCGCGATGTGCAGCGCCGCCCACGCGTTCGTGGGCCTCGGGCGCATCGTCTTCGCCTCCAGCGGGGCCCAGTACGCGGGCTGGAAAGCCGATCTCGGCGTGGCACCCGGGCCGCTCGCCCCGCTCGGGATCACCGACGTGGTCCCGGGACTCCCCGTCTCCGGTCCGGTCCCCGCGCTGGCGGAGGAGATCAGAGTGCTGGTCGAGAAGTCCTTCCGGGCCGATCGACGGAGTAACGACGGCTGACGTCGCCGGAAGTCGGGTGACGACGGGCCGGTTCAGCGTGCACCGGGGTCCCCGGTCCTCTCCACCGCACCCCAGACCTCCCGCCAGTGCGCGGCCAGGGAGTCGAGGGTCTCGTGCGCGTTCAACCCGCTGGGTTGCGGCAGCACCCACAGCACCACGCCACCGGGCCACCCCGGTACATCTGAGGTGTCCTGCTCCCCGTAGCCGGCCTTCGGTCGCGCGAAAGCAGTCCGGAAAGCCGTGATCCCCGCGACCGCAACGACCGCCGGACGCAGCTCCCCGGCAACCGTGGCCACCCGGGCCGCACCCGCCCGCAGTTCCTCACGGGTGAGCTCGTCGGCCCGCGCGGTCGCCCGGCCCACGAGGTTCGTCATGCCGATGCCCCGCGAGAGCAACTGCCACTCGTCTGCGGCCGAGAACCCGGTGGCGGCGTCAACGAGGTGATCGGTCAGTCCCGCCCGGTGCAGTGACGGCCAGAACCGGTTCCCCGGCCGCGCGAACGGCGCGTTGACGGCTGCCGTCCACAGCCCAGGGTTCACACCGACGATGAGTAGCCGCAGCCGCTCGGCATCCGCGGGCAGGACGTCGTCGACCGCGTGCGGATCATCCGTGGCGAACCGGGCGAGCTCGTCGCGCTTCGGGCGGCGCCCGCCCGACGGAGAGGGACGCCGCGGGATGCCGGTCACGACGATCTCAGCCATGGTGCGAGGTTAGCGCGGCACCTGACCGGGCGGGCGCGACGCATAGAGGACACACTCAGGCCTCTTCACCTGACAGGCTCAAACCATGAGCGCGACGGACAGGCCTGACGCACCACTGATCGCCGCGAACATCGACCGGTGGCGCGAGTGGCTGATCACGAACGACGAGAGCTGCGACGGGACCTGGCTGATGCTCGCCAAGAAGGGGGTCACCTCCCCCACCTCGCTCTCCTATCAGGAGGCGCTCGAGGAGGCGCTGTGCAGCGGGTGGATCGACGGGCAGCGCAGGTCGCACGACGAGAAGACGTTCGTGCAACGGTTCACCCCCCGCCGCGCGCGTTCCATCTGGTCACTGCGGAACGTCGAGATCGTCGCCCGCCTCGATGAGAGCCGGAGGCTGCGGCCGCGGGGCGTCGCCGAGATCGAGCGGGCGAGGTCCGACGGCCGCTGGGACCGCGCCTACGCCGGCTCCGCGACCGCCCAGCTCCCCGAGGTCCTCGCCACCGCGCTCGAGGCGTCTCCGGCGGCAGGAGCCGCTTTCGCCCGACTCACCCGCGCCGAGCGGTACAGCGCGATCCACCCTCTCCTGGTGGCCCCGGACGATTCCACTCTGGAGCGACGGGTCGGACGGCTGATCTCCCGCCTCACCTCGCCGTGATCAGGTCCCCCACGCGACATGATGTGACGACGACGAGGGCCACGGTCGCCACAGCGAGACGACCGGCGCTCTCCGATGGTTCCACCAGGACGGGCTCTCCACAGCCTCGAGTCCGCGATCCAGAGCGCGGCCACATGGGGTTCCGGGCCATGTCCCGCTGACGAAGACTCGGGGGCATGAGATACGACGAACTCCCCGAGAACTGGACCCGACTCCCCCTCGACGACGCCCCGCTGGCCGCCGGCGTGATCGACCTGGTCCTCGGCCACGCCGACCGGGTGCGGAACTCGAGGCTCGTCCTCCCGTGCGACGAGCACGACGTGGGCCTTCCCGCGCCGCTCGGAGTAGGTGAGACCGATTGGTCGGAGTCGTACGCCGAACGCCGTCGCGGACTCGCGGTGCTGCCCCAGCTCCCTGCGGCCGCATTCTTGGTCGCCGTGTCGTCGCGGTACCGGCTCCCGGACAGGATGGTGCGGGGCTCGCTGCGCCCGTTGAGGACTTGCTCGACGACTCCGGTCAGGCACTCCTCGCGTTCGGGGTGGCGGATCTCGACAGCGTCGAGATTGTCGGCGGCAGCGCGGAACGGCAGTCTCGGCGCGATGACCGGATGATGTTCAGCGATCGCCCGGTGAGATCCAGCCCCCACCGTCAGACGTTGAACCGAATCTCCACCAAGTTGCGCCGGATACAACTGCCCGACCCTAGGCTGCACATGATGGTCACGCTCTCCACACCGTTTTCCGATCCGATTTGGCGGGGGCTCGCCCGCGAGACCGATCTGGCCGCGCAGCTCATTTGCTCAGGCGCAAACGAAATCGGCCGCGCCGACTACGCGAGTCAAGGACGGTATGCGGCCGCGCAGTTTGGCTTTTCCAACGGGCTCGAACGGCTCGGTAAACTCATCTTGACGTCCGACAGTTTGCTATCGCGCGGACAGCCCCTAGACGACAAGGAGCTTCGGGGCAAAGGTCACTCCATTCTAGGAATTGTTGATGCAGTTGCGAAAGTCCAATCCGAGAGACAACTAGAGCTCGGCTACGAACGACCGACTAGCCGGATTGCGGCAAACGCCCTGGCTAGCTTCGATAACTTTGCAGCCGCTAGCCAAGGCCGTTACGCCAACCACGCTTCCTTGACCGGGGTTCCGTCGCCTCACGAACCTACTGCGCGCTGGTGGACGTCCGTGTGCGAACCTATTCTTGACGAGCACTTTCGCGGTACAAAGCTAGAGAAACGCGCACGTGCAGACTCGCAACAGGTTGGGGTCATGTTGGCCAACTCAAGTGTTACGCTCCACTTTCACGAGAACGGTTCGGTTATTACCAACGTGGCTGAAGCCAGCTTCATGGCCCACGAACGAAAGGCTACCCAGAAATGGGGGCGATTCTACTCACTCGGCTACGCCCGATGGATGAGCGAACTATTCACGGAACTAACCCGTGGCGTTGGATACACTCCGAGCACAGAGTTCTTCTTCGGCCACTACGAACGTCTGGCAACCTTTCGAGTTCCTGACAATTTCTTGAAGAACAGGGCTACTTGGCCCCTTAGGTAGGCAGAAGCAAGGATATCGTCTCCATCCAAACGTTGAACTGAAAACCAACCGCCTGCGCGGCCGGTAAAATGTTGGTCTACCTGAGAACCGATCCACCGCGCCAGCTTGCCGCGCGGCCATTAACACCCGCATTTCTATCGACGCGGCCGGCGTGGGCCTGGGCCTGGGCGCAACACGACAGGAGGACGACGCCCGCAAGCTCGTCGCTGGCCGTGGTTGAGAGCGTGCCGGGCTGTCGTCCGACAACTCTGGCGCGTAGGGCTACTTGGTTGCGCGAGTCCACGGAGTTGGTAGCGCTGTTCTGGGGAGTCGGTTGCGGCCCCAGCTTCTGGGCGGGGCCGCAGCCGCTGGCCCTTTACTCCCAGTAGCCGTCGGTGGTGCGAGCCTGGTCTTGGCGCTGTCGGCGCATATCGATCTGGCCGAGGTTGATCGTCCGCGCGTTGTTAGCCAGGCGGTTGACGATGGAGTCCGCGGCGACTCGGTCGGGCAGTTCGGCGACCCAGTGGGCCGGCCCGGTTTGCGAGGCGATCATCGTCGGCAGGCGGTGTTCGCGGTTGGCCAGAATGGCGAACAGGTCGGAGGCGGCATCGCTGTCGATGCCGACGGTGAGAAAGTCGTCGATGATCAGCAGGTCCGTGTTCGATAGGTCATTGAGCAGTTTTTGGTGCGCGATTCCGTCGGCGCGGGTGATGACCAACTGCCGGGCCAGCGAATCCATCCTGGCGTAGGTGACGGCGTGACCGTTGTGGCAGGCAGCGATGCCGATTGCGCAGGCCAGGTACGTTTTTCCTCCTCCGGTTGGGGAGATGACCAGGAGGTTCGTGGGATCGGCGGCCCAGTCGTGGGCGGCGTAGCGTTTCATCCGCACCGGGTTGATCCCGCGGCCCTCGCGGTAGTCGATCTCGGCGACATTCGCCTCCGGGATCGGCAGGCCGGCGGCCCGGATGAGCTTGTCGACCTTGTGTGCCCGGCGGTCCTCGAGGGCGTCGTCCACGGCGGTCAGGAATAGTTGCTCGGGGGTCAGCTCGTCGTTGGCCTCGTCGCCGATGAGCTGCTCCAGCCGGGCGGCGACTCGGGTCACGCGCAGGGCGCGGAACTTGTCGTAGTCGATGTCGGTGAACGTCACTGCGCTGCCCCCTGGCTGCCGATTTCGTAGTGGGAGGCGTCGCGGACGTAGACCTCCGGGCCAGGATCGTCGCCTTGGGATTCGGTGTGTTTGCGGGTTGAGGCCGCGGGCCTGATGGTCCTGGGCGCCTTGGCATCGGAGTCAATCGCGGCCATCAGTCGCTTGAGGGTGGTGTAGGTGGGATAGCCGCCGCGGGCAAGGAGTTCTCCGCAGGCGGCCTCGAGGCGCTGTCGGTTCTTCTTGCCGAGTCCGCCCAGGATGTTCTGGCAGTCCAGATACCCCTGGGCCTCGATCTGGTGGCGGTCCAGGATCTGCTCGATCACCTCCTGGGTGGCCGGACCGAAGCTGCGGGCGCGATCGCTGAACCAGGTCCTGGACCATAGGCCGTCGATGTCGCGGTGCTTGTCCGGCACGTGCTCGGCGAGCGTGGAGTACTGGCCCTTGCGGCCGCTCAGCCGCGGGTGCTCGCAGACGACTTCGTTGCCGTTGAACACCGTGACTCGGCTCTGAATATTCGTCTCACTGGGGTCCATCGGTATTGCCTCCGGGGGCCAGTGGCCGAGATCGCGAATATTGCGCGTGGGGGCCAGCAGTAGCGCCCGTGGGGGCCACCCGCTTCTAGGCTTCCTTCCGCCGCGTGTATAGGGCGCGTGGCGGAAGGAGCAATCCGTGACTGTACGGAAGATCAGGGCGAAGCTCGTGTTGCAGCTTCGCGCCGAAGGCTTGTCAGGCAGGGCGATCGCCGCCTCGCAGGGCATGTCCCGCAAGAGCATCGCGGCGGTGCTGGAGGCCGCCGATGCGACCGAGACGAGCTGGGACGACGTCGCCGAGCTCACCGATGAGCAGGTGTACGCCCGCCTGTTCCCGGGCCGCGGGGAGCACGAGAGCGTGTTCGCCCAGCCCGACTGGGAACAGGTCCACCGCGAGATGGCCCGGGTCGGGGTCACACTCAAGCTGCTGCACGGCGAGTACACCGACCGCTGCGCCCACGCGAAAGCGCCGGCCATGGGATACGACCGGTGGTGCAAGACCTACCAGCGACACGTGATGGTCACCGGCGCCGCCTCCCGCGTCGGGCACAAGGCCGGCCAGACGGTCGAGGTCGACTGGTCCGGCCCCACGATGGAGCTCACCGACCCGGTCACCGGGGCGACGCGAAAGGTGTACCTGTTCGTGGCGTGCCTGCCGTTCAGCCGGTACGCGTTCGTC
>NZ_JAALED010000572.1:72942-73188 GCF_014145155.1 Dietzia sp. B19
TCCGGTCACCGGAGCTACGCGGAAGGTGTACCTATTCGTGGCGTGCTTGCCGTTCAGCCGGTACGCGTTCGTCTGGCCATCGACCGACATGCAGCAGGACGCGTGGCTTCGGGCGCACGTGGCGATGTTCGAGAACTTCGGCGGATCGGTGCCGCGGATCGTGTGCGACAACCTCAAAACCGGCGTCGTCAAGCACCCGCGCGATGGTGAGATCGTCCTGAACGACGCCTACCGGGAGATGGCCGC
>NZ_JAALED010000572.1:73198-73360 GCF_014145155.1 Dietzia sp. B19
GGTCTCCCATCCCCGCGACGGCGAGATCGTCCTCAACGACGCCTACCGGGAGATGGCCGCCCACTACTCAGCAGCCGTTCTACCAGGGCGGATACGGCGGCCCAAGGACAAATCTGGCGCCGAGAACACTGTGGCCCACGTGGCGACCTGGGTGATCGCCGG
>NZ_JAALED010000572.1:73775-87815 GCF_014145155.1 Dietzia sp. B19
AGTGGGCCGAGCGGGTGGGGCCGGCGGCGGTGATCGTGGTGAACCGGATCTTCGAGTCCGTGCCCGTAGACGAGCAGGGCCTGGACGCTGCCCTGGCGGTGCTGCGTCTTTCGCGGCGGTTCTCGGCCGAGAGGGTCGAAGCCGCCTGCGCCCTGGCGCTGACCGGGCCGGTGCGCTCACCCCGCTACGCGCATATCCACCCGATCCTGGCCACCGGCCAGGACAAGACCGCCGCCCTACAGCCACGCACGAAGCCCGAGCAGGCCGGCGGCTACGTCCGCGGTGCCGACTACTACGCCAGGAGTGCCCGATGAGCAGCATCGATAGCGAGACCAAACGCAAGCTCCGCGAAATGGGCGCCCAGCCACTGCTCGAGGCGATCGAAGCGCAACACGACGACCACGTGGTCGGCATGAGTTTCGGCGAGCGCCTGCAGCTGGTCGTCGACCACGCCCACGAGAGCTTCAACCACTCCAAGATCGACGGACTCATCCGCCGGGCCAACCTGCGCTACCCAGCAGCCGATCTGCGGCGCGTTGACCTGGTCGAGGAGCGCGGCCTGGACCGGGCCATGCTCGCGCAGCTGGCCACCTGCTCGTTCATCCAGCGCCAACAGAACGTCGTCTTCCAGGGCTTCACCGGCTCGGGCAAGTCCTACCTCGGCTGCGCCCTGGCCAAGCAGGCCTGCCAGCACCGTTTCCGGGCGCACTACATCCGGATGCCCGACCTCGAAGAAGCCTGGGCCCTGGCCAAAGACCGACCCCAGGGCCAGAACAAATTCTTGAAGAAGTACGCCGCGTTCTCCCTGCTGGTGATCGACGAATGGCTCCTCGACCACCCCGACGAGACGATCAGCAGAATGCTCCTCGAGCTCCTTGAGCGGCGCTACGACACCGGGTCGACAGTCTTCTGCACCCAGTACCCCAAGAAAGACTGGCACCAGCGCCTGGGCTCCGGAGTCCACGCCGACGCCGTCATGGACCGCATCGTCCACAACACCCTCTGGATCGACACCGGCACCCACAACATGCGCGAACACGCCGCCGCGAGTCAGTAAGTAATCCCCGAGACGGGGCCGGTGGTCCCCACAGACGCGATCACCGGCCCCCAACGGCAATACTGCTGGCCCCCAAACGCAATATCCGGTGGCCCCCAAACCTCCAAATACTCAGCCTCGAGGTCAGCCGAACCCGCAGCAGCTGCCCGGCCAGCGAGTACGGCACTGAGTAATGCTGGTAGTCGGCGGTGATGTGGTAGTTGCGGGCGGCCTTGAGCTGCTTCCAGGCCACCTCCTCGAACCGGGCATCGGGCAGGGCTGTGAGCAGGTGCTGCTCCTCGGTTTCGAAGCGCTCCCACCGGGTCGAATCGTCGGCCCGCCTCAGTTCGCGGTTGACCTCCCGCACCCGCTCGTCGATCGCCTCGTTGAGCTCGGACACCGAGAACCACGTCTCGCCCTCGAGATAGCCGATGACGCGTAGGTTCACCACGTTCACCGCGGACTCTGCGGCAGCCTTATCCCTTGGTTTCTTGGCTCTAGCTGGGACGATGGCGCACTGGTAATGGTCGGCCAGCTGCTGGTAGCGGGCGTTGACGACCCGCTCCGCATCGCCCTTGTGTCGTTGGTGCGTCGAGGTGGTCGGATTGTCGGGAACAACCAGCTGGGGCACGCCCCCGAAGAAGGCGAATGCTTGGACGTGTGCGTCCAGCCAGGCCTCGGACTTCATGTCCGGATAGGCCCGGCAGAACACCGCGCCCGAGTACGGCAGGACCGCCACGAACAAGTAGGCCTTGACCACCGAGCCGTCACCGCGGTCCACCACGTCCAGGGTGTCCCCGGCCCAGTCCACGTGCATCGCCCGGCCCGGCTCGTGGCGCAGGACCGCGACCAGGTCATTCGTTCGCGCCCAGTCGGAGAACAGGGCGCAGTACTGCGCGTATCCGTACTTTTTCTTGCCCGTGCCTGCGGCATCGGCGTATCGGCGCCACCCTTGCAGCAAGGTGAAGTGGCGACGGTGCTTGAGCGCTTGGAGTACCGATTCGAATTCCGGCCGCTCGTACTCATCCGAGACCCGACGTCGCCCGTCGGGGAACCACCCGGCGACCTCCGCATCCGAGACACCCTCCACTGAGGTGATGCCGTTCGCTCCGATCACCTGCTTGGCCCGCGCGACGTCACGGTGCGAACAGCCCGCCGTCTCCACGACCTCCCGGTAGCTGCGGCCCTGAAGCAACAGGGCCATAATCCTTCGGTAATCCGCCACGGATCCCGCCTCTCATGCCAAGAACGACGACACCCCTTGTGCCGTCGCCCTCAGCCGAGCACACCCCAACCCCGCCGCTACCGGGTATCCAGAATCTTGCTACCGGGTCGATGGATCTGCGCAACCATCAGGCCCTACGCGCCAAACTCGATCAGCGCCAGCAACTCCAAGAAGCAGCGCCCTGGTTGTGACGCTCTGGTGGTCGCCTACGATGCGGGACGGCAAGACCGACATCTACCGCAACAACGAGACGCGCGGTTCATCGATCAGCGCCACGGCGGCCCACCCACCTCGCGTGGGCTGCGCCTCCAGCTCGACCGCCACCCCTTGGACGCCCGCGCCGTCCGCGAAGCGGGCGACCACAGCGGGCACGTACCCCGACTCGTGGCGAACTGGTGGGGTTCGATCACCGGCCTCGCGCACCAGCTCTACTCAATCGGCAAAGTGTCGCAGTCCGATGTCGACAAGGCGCTATTCGTGCCCGCCGACGACCCCGACGCCCGGACGTTCGCGCTCGCCAACAACAGGAGCGGTGCGACGCCGGGCACGGTTGGTATCACCCCCGCGGGCGTGCGAGCCTGATCCATCGCGTTCGCGCCGGCAACGACCTACCACCCAAAGTCCGCCCACCCCAGCATCTCCCGATACAGGACCTCATTCCCGGTCGCATCTGGCATCGGGCGTGGATCGTCCGCCCAACAGCCCAGCACTGGGTGCTGCATAGTTGTGATCGTCGCCAAAGTCTTATTGCGGATAAGAAAATGTGAGAACGCCTCGACATATTGGAGCGTTTCCTTAAACAACGTGGTCGCCAGTGTCGCTAGATCAGCGGCATATGAACGTGGTTCAAAGGGATTTGAGGATTGCGCGTTCCAAACTCCTAAGCTATCTAGTTGGCCCTGGTTCAGTGGTGTGCTACCCGGATCAAACTCAGGGAGGCCGTCCAGAGTCACCGCCACCGTTGTCGACGAACCATAACCGCGAGATAGCTGGTGCTGCGTATCGAGGGGCAGCGCATGGATACGGTTCCGTAGCTGACCGATGACCCTCGCATACGCCCCGAGCGCTTCGAGTTTCGATGTGTCGGTCGGTTCGAACTTCTCGATCACCGAACGCAACTCGACCGTGGAGGTGAGCGAACCACGCTGCTTGTCCGGATTCAGACTCGTGTCGAACAGCGTTTGGGTCACACGAGCGTATCTGTCCATCGCCGCACAGAGATACAGCAAAACTCGGTCAAATGCCTCGGCGGTGTTCTCGGCAGTATCCGACCGCTGCATCTCAGATGAGCTGGCGTTACTGAGTGCAGCGAGGAGATTGTCGACTGCTCGCGCTGCACGGCTAAGGCGGAGCGCTATCGCAGCCATAGACTCGACGAGATTGGAGTCATGTCCCATCATGGCCATCAAGCGTATGGCGGTGAGATGCGGTACCGAAGCGTCGATCCCGGCGAGGTAAAGGTCGGCAACAGATGTGGCGTTGTACTTCTGGACAAACGTACCTCCACCCTGCAATCCGCCCTTCGCCGATTCCAGGACGTGGTTTCCTGTGCTGCGAAGGTAATGACCAAACAGAGGTAGCAGCTGATCGGGGGTGACACTGATGACCGAGTCATTATCGGCCACGTCGTCGCGTAGGGCGGTGGGAGCCGTCGTCACGATGACGTCTACCCCAACAGGACCGGCTGCCGCTGCCAGTGCCGACGCTCTATGCCGGTCGGCAATGGTCAGGCCGTCGTCGTCCGAATATGCCCGTCGCGCTGCTTCATCGAGCTGCGCGTAGATGCTGAAGAAGCTCCCCGAAGTCCACAGCCAACGCTTGCCGTCTCGATAGCCGGAGATGCCAACGGTGGATGCGTCGGCGAGCTTTGGGGCGTCCTCCACGGTGGTGAAGGTGAACTCGTACCACTCGCTAGAGCCGAGGGCGCGAAGCCACCCTGTCGGTTCGCCAGCATCGTTCTGGACCATCAAGATCGGCTCTACCTCTTCGTCCCGACCGACAACCCTTAGTAGTTCCGCAGTCGGTTCTGGCAACGTCTGGACGTCAATGCCAACGCGCATCTTGCGAATACTTGGCTGAATCGGGAACAGCGGCTGTGCGTCGCGCTGCGCCCCAGTCGTCTTTACCGGAGGTCGAACGTATCGCATATAGCGGAAGCGCGGGATGTCGTCAGGCACTGTCAGAGTCATGGCATACAGATACACCGTGCCCCTGACACGCTGGCGCGTTTGGGAGCGATTTAGACCGACCGTCGGAGCGTGGGCGAACAACGCACCGCCCCCGGCGGAAGGTGGCGATGGATGCCTCGACACTCGAGGGCGACGATACGGGGCGAGGGTGCCAACCCCTCGGCATACAGTGCCTCCATGGGTAAGCAGCAGCCGATCGCACAGTCGATAGTCGAAGGGTCCTTGCTGCACGCTCGACGCATAGGGTCGCACTCGCTGATCCGTGAACACGGCGAGCTGATGTCACGGCTTTACAGAGGGACGATGAAGGTCGCAGTCACCCGCAACACAACGACCGGCGAGGTGTCGCATCGGGCCAGGATGGAGTTTCCGCCCGAAGAAGCGATGGAGTCGCTGGCGACCCGAGTACGGCCCCTCATCTTGAGCAGTGAGCCGATCTACTGCCATAAGGTCCTCGACGCCTAGGTGGAAATCGTCGGCGCGGAGACGCTCGACGAGCAGATCGACCTCGACTGGTGGCACGAGGAGTGGCGCACCGCAATCGACGGCAACGGGGAGGCCCAGGCGTACAACGTGGGAACTGAGAGCGGGTCAATTGCCGACCGAAAGCTGATGTACGCGTGGATATATGGAGATCTCGTCCACGCCATGGCAGATAGGGCCAGATGGTACTTACGGTCCGGCGATTCGGTACCGCGATTCTGACGACTTGGTACTCCTCGGGGCAGCCGGGGTGGTCTGCTCAAGGTAGGCGGCGCGACTGCGCCGTCTGTTCCTATTTGAGGAGGCTGCATGGCCGACTACAAAGCCATCATGACGTTGGCGCTTGCCGGGCATAGCTACAGCGAAATCGTCGCGGCCGTCGGGTGTTCACGGCGGGAGATCGCGGCGGTGAAGAAAACGATCACCGCCTACGGCATCACTGCCGGCCAAGCGGCGTCGATGAATCCGGCCGAGATCGCCGGGATGTTCCCCGACGGGCGCAAACGCGTCTCGGAGGACTACATCAAGCCCGATTTTGATCGGGTGCTGGCGTCGATGAAGTTCAATCGGCACTTCACCATCCAGCAGGCGTGGGGAAAGTACCTCGCCGACCCCACCGGAGCCGGAAAGAAGTACGGGTACTCGCAGTACTGCGCCCTGTTCGGCGAGCACGCACGGGTCAAGGACGTCGTGGCCACACTGCATCACGAACCCGGTCGGACGATGCTGGTCGACTGGGCCGGCGACACCCTCGAGGTCCTCGACGCGGTCACAGGGGAAATCACCAAGTTGTACCTGTTCGTGGCGGTGCTGCCGTACTCCGGTGCGGTGTTCTGCCGCGGCTTCACCGATATGAAGTCCCCGTCCTGGATCGACGCCCACGTCGCGGCGTTCGACTTTTTCGGCGGGGCGCCCCAGATGGTGGTGCCCGACAACCCGACCACCGCCACCCACCGACAGGCCAAGGGCGAAGCGGCCAGGGCAGTCAACGCCCGCTACCAGCAGCTGGCCGACCACTACGGCACCGCGATCGTGCCCGCTCGCGTGCGCAAACCCCGCGACAAGGCAGCCGTAGAGTCCGCGGTGGACGTGGTCAACAAGCGCGTCATCGGCTACCTCGCCGAGGAGGTCTGGACCACCGTCGAGGCCCTGAACGCCGCCATCGACGACCGTGTCGCGGAGATCAACACCGTCATCCGTCGGGCTGACGGCACGACCCGGTGGGAGCGGTTCGAATCCGACGAGGCGCCGCTGCTGGGCGTCCTGCCCGACGACGGGTTCGCCACGGTGGAGTGGAAGCAGCTCAAAGTCGGGCGGAACTATCACATCTCCTGCGATTCGCAGTACTACTCGGTGCCGTACACCTTCGCCGGTCAACTGCTGCGGGTCCGCCTGACCGCACAATCTGTGACGATCTTCGATGGCGACCAGGTCGTCTGCGTGCACCCCCGGCGCCATGGTCGTAAGGGCCAGTACTCCACGGTGCTCGCGCACGCCCCGAGAGAGCATCAGGGCATCGATGGTCTGTGGTCGAGGCAGTGGTTCACCGACCGTGCCCGCGGGTTCGGTCCTGCCACCGAGAAGGTGATCGCCCAGATCCTGGACCGTCACGTGATCGAGGCCCAGGGCTACCTGGACTGCCAGAACATCCTCGAGACCCTGGGCAAGCGCAGTCGGCAGCGGCTCGAGGCTGCCTGCCAAGTGCTGCTCAACCAGAACGGCGCCGGGAGCTACAGCGTGCTCAAACGCGTCATGGCCACCATCGACTCCGACGGCAAGGCGCCCCGGCCCGTGGTGCCGGCGGCGGCCACACGAAAGCCCCCACCCCCGGCCGGAACCCGAGACGACGGCGCGATTCAAGTCCGCTCGGCCGATCACTACTCGCGCGGGCGCAGCGGGGAGGGCGTGTGATGTTCACCGAGATCGATCATCAGAAGTTCCGCAATCTGCGCATCACCCACGTAGCGACCCGGTTCGAGGAGCTCATCAGCGATGAGGCCAATGACGAGCTCACCCCGGAGCAGATCTTCCTCACCGCCGTCGACGACGCCCTGGACCAGCGCCAAGCCCACCGGATCGACAAGCTCATCCGCGCCGCCAAGTTCCCCATCCCGCAGGCCTCGATCGCCGAGATCAACTACCAGGACGGACGCGGGATCACCCCGGTGCGGATGAAACGCTACGCCGGACACCACTGGAGGCAAGACCCCACCAACCTGCTGATCCTCTCACCGACCGGCGGCGGAAAAACCTACCTGGCCTGCGCGATCGGCATCGCCGCCTGCCAGAACGGGCACACCGTCACCTACGCCCGCATGGACGAACTCGCCCGGCGGCTGGTCATCGCCCGCGGCGACGGGATCCGCCACCAGAAAATGCTCAATGACCTCTCGGACGTGGAGCTGCTGATCATCGACGACTTCCTCACCGTGGGCATCGATCCCGAGGCCGCCAACGATTTGTTCGCCGTCCTGGCCAACCGGGAGCACAGGTTGCCGACGATGATCGCTTCACAGTCCCGGCCGGCGTACTGGCTCGAAGCCCTGCCCGACCGGGTCGCCGCTGACTCCATCGTCAACCGGCTGGCCAACAACGCCCGCGAGATCAACCTCGGCGAAGTCGACATGCGCCGCCAACGCGACGACCAAGCCCGCGCGACTACCGGCTACTGGGAGTAACCGACACGGCCACGGTTCCGGCCCGCCTCACCCACGGGCCGGTACCGGGTCGCCAGAACCGCGGTACCGGATCACCGGACCAGGCGTACCAAGTACGCCTAGTTGCCAACGCCACCGCACCACGCTCCCCGGCGATCCAGGAGCTCAGCATCGACGACCGATACCACGCCGCCGCACCGGGCATTGTGCGGATCTGCCAGCTCGTCATCACCACACTGATCATGCTGCTCTGATCGAGAAGGGGCTGTCGAGCATCGACGAGGCGGTGTTAAGTGAGACGGTGGTTGTCACCGAGACCCACGTTGATATGGAGGCCCAGGTGTTCATGGCCTCAGCTGAGGGTGGGCCGCCTGACATGCCGACCGACCCATCCCAGGACCTCGACCCCGCGCAATGGTTAAGTCCGCACCAGGCCCCTACTGACGCCGGACTGATCGAAGCCACCGAGATCAACAATTCGTCCGCCAGTGGAGGTCAGGCTGCCGAATCAGGAGCAAGATCTACGGATTGACTACCAGGCCCCGGTCTCGCCACTGGGCCAGACCCCATAGCGATACTTCACTGCGTACCGACCACCAACCAGGAAAGAAGGCGTGACCTCAATACGCCGCCGAGCACGATCTGCGAGCAAGAACGGTATGTCAGGCTCGTAGTGCCAAGTCTCGGGGCCGCCTGTGATGGAGTCTCCCGCCGCTGTCGCGTACTCACCGTTGTCCGTCTTGGCTGTGAATTACTGGCGACCACCCGCCACGTTCTCCCGGCGCGGATTGATCTGGCCGAAACCAGCCATCGAGATACAACCGGTTCCCCCACTACGTGCAGGTCGTCATCCATGGGGATTCTCGCCATTCAACGAACGAGCAACATCGGGGTCTATTTCTTCGCGCCACCAGACGTTGGTGCAAACCGGAACTCCACCACGTCGCCGTCGGCCATCACGTAGTCCTTGCCCTCCATGCGCACCTTCCCGGCGGCCTTGGCGGCGGCCATCGAACCGGCGGCGTCGAGGTCGTCAAAGGAGACGATCTCGGCCTTGATGAAGCCCTTCTCGAAGTCGGTGTGGATCACGCCGGCCGCCTTGGGGGCGGTGTCCCCCTTGCGGATCGTCCAGGCGCGCGACTCCTTGGGCCCGGCGGTGAGGTAGGTCTGCAGTCCGAGGGTGTGGAAGCCGGCGCGGGCGAGCGCGTTCAGGCCCGGCTCATCCTGACCGATCGACTCCAGCAGCTCCATGGCGTCCTCTTCCTCCAGCTCGCGGAGCTCGGACTCGACCTTAGCGTCGAGGAACACGCAGTCGGCGGGGGCCACGGCGGCGCGCAGCTCGGCCTGACGCTCGGCGTCCGTCAGCACGGCCTCGTCGGCGTTGAAGACGTAGAGGAACGGCTTGGCGGTCATCAGGTGCAGGTCACGAAGCAGGGTGCGGTCGACCTCGTCCTGCGCCTTGAACAGGGTCCGCCCGTCCTCGAGCACGGCCTGCGCCTTGCGGATCTCCTCGAGCTGCGGAAG
Organism: Dietzia sp. B19; assembly: GCF_014145155.1. Classification (NCBI taxonomy): domain Bacteria; kingdom Bacillati; phylum Actinomycetota; class Actinomycetes; order Mycobacteriales; family Dietziaceae; genus Dietzia; species Dietzia sp. B19. The sequence goes on from NZ_JAALED010000572.1 coordinate 82,890, forward strand.
CAGGGACTTGTCCTTGCGGGACTCCTTCTCCAGGCGCGGAACGGCCTTCTCGAGGGTCTCCATGTCGGCCAGGATCAGCTCGGTGGCGATCACCTCGATGTCGGCCATCGGATCGACCCGGCCGTCCACGTGGATCACATCAGGGTCGTCGAACACCCGCACGACCTGGCAGATGGCCTCGGCCTCGCGGATGTTGGCGAGGAACTTGTTGCCCATGCCCTCGCCGGTGCTGGCGCCCTTGACGATGCCGGCGATGTCCACGAACGACACGACCGCCGGCAGGATCCGCTCGGAGCCGAAGATCTCGGCCAGGCGGGCCAGGCGGGGATCCGGCAGGTCCACGACCCCGATGTTGGGCTCGATCGTGGCGAACGGATAGTTCGCGGCTAGCGCGTCGTTGTTCGTCAGGGCGTTGAACAGGGTCGACTTACCGACGTTGGGCAGTCCGACGATTCCGAGGGTGAGGCTCACGAGGCCCGAGTCTACGTCCCGCCCTGACCGTGCCCCCTGCCCGCCACCCCGGCCGGTCACAGGGAGCGCGCCCGCGTGACCTCTGACATCATGTGTGACATGAGTGACGAGCCGAAACCGCCTCCTCCAGTCGGGACAGACGAGGAGCACGTCGACCGGTCCGTCCTCATCGGTCTCGGCGGGCGATGGGTCACCGACTGGGCGCTGCGCCTGGCCATCCTGCTCATCGCGGGGTGGCTGCTGAGCCAGATCGGTGGCGCGCTGTGGGTGGGCATCCTGCCGATCCTGCTCGCGCTCATCGTGGCGACGGTCCTCTGGCCCCCCACGGGATGGATGACCCGCCACGGCGTCCCCAAGGCCCTCGCCGCGCTCATCTCGCTCCTCGGGTCCCTCGGAGCGGTCGCGGGCGTTCTCGCCCTGATCGCCCCGTCGATCATCGATCAGAGCGTCCAGCTGGCGGATCAGGCCTCGGAGGCGATCGTCGAGGTCCAGGACTGGCTCCGGGGTCCGCCACTGAACATCCGGGACGAGCAGCTCGACAGCGTGCTGGGCCAGCTCAGCTCGACTCTGCAGGACCGCGGTGACCAGATCGCCAACGGCGTGTTCACCGGCGTGACCGCGGTGGGGTCGCTCCTCATCACCTTCGTCCTGGTCCTGGTCCTCACGTTCTTCTTCATCAAGGACGGCCCGCGGTTCCTGCCGTTCGTGCGCCGGATCGCCGGCCGCAATGCCGGCCGCCACCTCACCGAGGTCCTCACCCGCAGCTGGAACACCCTCGGCGGCTACATCCGGGCCCAGGCGATCGTCTCGTTCGTGGACGCCTTCTTCATCGGCCTGGCGCTGGTCATCCTGGGCGTGCCGCTGGCGTGGGCGCTGGCGGTCATCACCTTCCTGGCCGGGTTCATCCCCATCGTCGGTGCGTTCACCGCCGGTGCGCTGGCGGTGCTCATCGCACTGGTGGCCAACGGCCTGACCACCGCGATCATCGTGTTGGTCGTGATCATCGCGGTGCAGCAACTCGAGAGCAACATCCTCCAGCCCATCCTCCAGTCCCGGGCGATGAACCTGCATCCCGTCGTCATCCTGCTCGGGGTGGCCGCGGGTGGCACCCTGTTCGGGATCATCGGGGCATTCCTCGCGGTGCCGATCCTGGCGGTGGCCGCCGTGATGCTCCGGTACCTCGGCGAGCAGATCGACCTCCGGACCGGGGACGTCACCGCGTCGGACCTCGCGTCCGCCACCGACGAGGGTCGACTGACGGCCTGGCTCGGCGAGATGTCGAGTTCGCGGTTCGCGCCGCTGCGCAAGAGCAGCAGCGCCATCATGGCGGGGATCAAGGACACCCGACCGGGACCCGTCCACGGGGCCCCGGACAGCGGCTCCGTCGACGCGTCCGGTCCGGGCGAGTCGGTGGTGGGGACCCTCGAACTCGACGACGACGAGGTGGTCCCGCCGGACCCGGACGCCGACGATCCGTCCGCTGACCAGGCGAACCCTCCCACGGGGCCAGTCGACCCGAAGGCCGTGTACGGTAACCGACCCTCGCCCTCGGAGAGCAAGCCCAACGCGCTGCGGCGCTTCGGCAGATTCCTCGCTCACCGACTCGAGAGTTAGAGTCTCATCCTGTGAGCACACGGAGGAGCGGACGGGTCCCGGCGGACGAGAGGTCCGTCGTCTCGACCGTTCGAGGCCTCCCGGCCTGGTCGGCGGTCCTCCTCGCGGTGGCCGTCACCCTCACCGGGGTGGCGATCGACTCGCTCTCCGGGGGCCTCGGCACCGGCTTCACCGTGGGCTACTTCCTCGGGTGTCTGATCGCGGTGCTGGCGGTGTCCCGCCGGGCGCTGTTCGTCGCCGGCATCCAACCGCCGCTCATCATGTCGGTGCTCGTCCCGATGGCCTCGGTGATCGCCGGAGCGGGACTGACCGCGGCGGCCTTCTCCCGTTCCCAGATGATCTCGTTGGTGCTGCCGCTGGCGACCAGGTTCCCGCTGATGCTCACGACCACCCTGGTCGTGGTGGCGATCGCCCTGATCAGGGCCTTCGTCCTCGAACCCCGCAGCCCGCGACCGGTGGCCGTCCGCCGCCAGCGGGCGGCCCCGGCGCACGCCCGCCGCTGAGGCTCCCGCGGATCCCGGGGCTCCCGCGGATCAGACCTTCTTGGGAACCCGCAGCTCGCGGGGCAGCGAGAACGTGATGGTCTCCTGGGCGGTCCGCACCGATGAGACGTCGTTGAAGCCGTGGTCGGCCAGCAGGTCCACCACACCTCGGACCAGCAACTCCGGCACCGAGGCGCCCGAGGTCACCCCCACCGTGGTGACGCCCTCGAACCAGGACGTGTCGATCTCCTTGGCGTAGTCCACCAGATGTGCGTCGCGCGCACCGGCCTGCAGGGCCACCTCGACCAGGCGGACAGAGTTGGACGAGTTCTGGGAGCCCACCACGATCACCAGGTCGCACTGCGGCGCCATCGTCTTGACCGCGACCTGCCGGTTCTGGGTGGCGTAGCAGATGTCGTCCGACGGCGGATCGATCAGCGTCGGGTACTTCTCCTTGAGCCGCCGCACCGTCTCCATCGTCTCGTCCACGCTGAGCGTGGTCTGCGAGAGCCAGATCAGCTTCTCGGTGTCGACGGGGATGTCGAGGGCGTCGACGGACTCCGGGCCGTCGACCAGGGTCACCACATCGGGGGCCTCGCCCGCGGTCCCCTCGACCTCCTCGTGGCCCTCGTGGCCGACCAGGAGGATCAGGTACCCCTCCCGGGCGAAGCGCTTGACCTCGGTGTGGACCTTGGTCACGAGCGGGCAGGTGGCGTCGAAGGTGTTCAGCTCCAGCTGCAGGGCGCTCTCGCGGACGGCCGGCGAGACGCCGTGGGCGGAGAACACCAGGTTCGACCCGTGCGGGACCTCGTCGGTCTCGTCGACGAAGATCACGCCCTGGTCGGTGAAGGACTCCACGACGTGCTTGTTGTGGACGATCTCCTTGCGGACGTACAGCGGGGCACCATGCTTGGCCAGGGCCTTCTCGACCGTCTCGACTGCCCGGTCGACGCCGGCGCAATAGCCGCGCGGTTCCGCGAGGAGCACTCGCTTGGTTGCCGGTTCGGCGATCATGTCGGTCTGCTCGGTCATGTCACCAGGGTACGGTTCATACTGGATTCCGACCATCACGCCTCCCGGACGCCCCCCGGCAGAGAGGTTCCCATGCTCCGTCCGTTCTTCCTCACCCGTGTCTCCATCGGGGTCGCCGCCTCCGCGGTGGAGCTCGCCGTGGAGCTCCCCGGTCGCGCGCTCCAGGCGGCGGTCTCGCTGCCCGCGGTCCCCGTGAAGGTCGCCGGCAGCCTGGTGCAGTCGTACCTGCACGCCGGCCAGACCGTCGCCGGTCTCGCGGTCAAGGGCGATCGGGTGATCGCGACGGTGTTCCCCTCCCGGTCGGACAAGCCGGAGTGGGCGACCTTCGACGAGGACCTCGACGACGACGGGGCCGGGGGCGGGGCTGACACCACCGAGGGCCCGGGCGGGGACCGCGGTCCCGGCGGCGACGAGCCCGACGTTCCGACCGGCCGCGTCGCCCCACGCACCACGTGACCGCCGGAGCGACGAGGTCCCCCAGCAGCCCCGAACAGCCGTGGCCGGTCCGGGTGGTCTCGGACCAGATCGCCAACTGGATCCACCGTCTCGGCGCCGTCTGGGTCGAGGGGCAGATCACCCAGCTCAGCCTGCGCCCGGGCACCCGGACGGCGTTCCTCACCCTGCGCGACCCCTCGGTGGACAATTCGCTGACCCTCACCTGCCCGCCCCGCCTCATCTCCGAGGCGCCGGTACCGGTCACCGAGGGCAGCCGGGTCGTGGTCCGGGGAACGCCCCGCTTCTACACCGGTCGTGGATCGTTCTCGCTCCAGGTCTCCGAGATCCGCCCGGTGGGCATCGGCGAACTCCTCGCCCGCATCGAGAGGCTCAAGCAGGCCCTGGCCGCCGAGGGGCTGTTCGACCCTCGTCTCAAGCGCCCGCTGCCGTTCCTGCCGACCTGTGTCGGGCTGGTGACCGGCCGCGCGAGTGCGGCCGAGCGCGACGTGGTCGAGGTGTCCCGGGGTCGGTGGCCCGACGTGCGGTTCGCCGTCCGCAACACCGCGGTCCAGGGACCGTCGGCCGTACCGCAGATCCTGGAGGCGTTGGCGGAACTCGACGCCGACCCGGTCGTCGACGTGATCATCCTGGCCCGAGGTGGGGGCTCGGTCGAGGATCTCCTCCCGTTCTCCGACGAGGCCCTGGTGCGGGCGATCTCGCGGTGTCGCACGCCCGTGGTCAGCGCGATCGGACACGAGCCGGACTCCCCGCTCTCCGATCTGGTCGCCGACCTGCGTGCGGCCACCCCCACCGACGCCGCCAAGCGCGTGGTCCCGGACGTCGCCGAGGAGCGTCGCCGCATCGTCGAGGCCCGCGCCCGGACCGCACGCGC
>NZ_JAALED010000573.1:0-2369 GCF_014145155.1 Dietzia sp. B19
ATCGCCAAAGCTGACACCATCTTGAACGGTCAGTTCATCCGTAAGGGCGACAAGGTCGTGATGTGGTACGCCTCGGGCAACCGCGACGAGCGTGTGTTCGAGCGGCCCGATGACTTCATCATCGACAGGGCCAACGCCCGTAACCACATCGCCTTCGGATTCGGCGTACACCGGTGCATGGGCAACCGACTGGCCGAGATGCAGTTGCGGATCCTCTGGGAGGAGCTGCTCCCCCGCTTCGAGAACATCGAGGTCGTCGGCGAGCCGGAGTACGTGCAGTCCAACTTCGTCCGGGGGATCAGCAAGATGATGGTCCAACTCACCCCCAAGGCTGGAACATAATGCCGCAGCGGGCCCTTGTCGTGGGGGCCAGCCATGCCGGAGCCCAACTCGCGGCGAGCCTGCGGCAGGACGGGTGGAGCGGTGAGATCGTCCTCATCGGCGAGGAGCCCACGGTGCCCTACCAGCGCCCGCCACTGTCGAAGGCGTATCTCGCCGGGAAAACCACCCTCGACGAGATCACCATCCGCAGTTCGGACTTCTACTCCAAGCAGCGAATCCAGCTTCTCAACGCGCACGTGGAGGCGATCGACCGCTCGGCTGGGCACATCGTTATGAGCACCGGCGACACACTGACATACGACAAGCTCGCGCTGTGCACGGGAGCCCGCCCTCGTCAGCTCCGCGTTCCTGGGGCCGATCTCGCCGGGGTCCATTACCTTCGGACCGCCGCAGACGTCGAGTTGATCCGCACGTCCGCCGCCCCCGGGCGGCGGGTGGTGATCGTCGGGGGCGGCTACATCGGACTTGAGACGGCCGCCTCGCTACGGGCACTGGACCTGGACGTCACCGTGCTCGAGGCGACCACTCGCGTCCTCGAGCGGGTCACTGCTCCCGACGTCTCGACGTTCTTCGAGCGGATCCACCGAGAGGAGGGCATCGATATCCGGACGTGCGCCAAAGTCGCAGCATTAGTCGGAGACGACTGCGTCCGCGAGGTCCTCCTGTCCACTGGCGAGTCGATCCCGGCTGATCTGGTCATCGTGGGCATCGGTGTTGAACCGAGAACAGAACTCGCCGACGCTGCGGGTCTCGTGGTCGACAACGGCATCGTGATCGACGACCATGCCCGGACCGAGGACCCCGACATCGTGGCCGCCGGAGATTGCACAAGCCATGACATCGCCCGTTACGGCTGCCGTATACGCATGGAGTCCGTGTCGAGTGCGGGGGAGCAGGCCAAGGTCGCCGCCTCGACCGTCTGCGGAAAATCTAGGAAGATCGAGGCGCTTCCCTGGTTCTGGTCAGATCAATACGATCTCAAGCTGCAGATCGCCGGTCTCAACACCGGTTACGACGAAGTCGTCCTCAGCGGTGACCCCACCCGGGACCGCGACTTCAGCTGCTTCTACCTCCGTGGTGGCGAGCTCCTTGCTGCAGACTGCATCAACCGCCCCCGCGATTTCATGTTCAGCAAGCGAGCCATCACCCAGCAGCTTCCCGTCGATAGGGCCGAGCTGATGCTCGGCGGACTTGCCCGCAGTTGATCGATCGTGGGTGTTGGATACGACGAGCAGCGACCGTGTTTCGGAAAGGAACATCAATTGACGACCGTGATTCGCCACCCTCGTCGAGCGGGGTGGGACCCGGAGTGTGAAGCGATTCGGCACCACATGCTGCGCACCTACACCTGCCCAGCGTTGAGACCGTCGTAGAGACACTGAGGTGAGACACCCGGTCAGTGTGGATTGAGGCTGGGGCCTCGTCGCGCCGGCGGCGGATCCGCAGGGCCCGTGGTCCGACCGGGCGAAGCGCCGGTCCTTTACCGCGGACTTCACACGTCGGATCGTTGCTGAATATGATGCGGCCCCCGCCGGCGCGAAGGGCGCCGTCCTGCGCCGGGGGCGTCTCTATGATTCGCACGTCAAGGAATAGCGGGCCGCGATCGCCGCCGGCACCCTGGGCGGGGTGAAGAAGGCTGGCCGCAGCCCGCGCAGTCCCGAGCAGGCCCGCATCGCCGAGCTGGAACGCAAGCTCGGCAAGGCTGAGGCCGAGTCGGCGCGTAAGGACGAGGTCCTCGCCGAGATCCAGTCCCACCCTGCGCACGTCCTCGATCCGCTGTTCGATCATGTGACCGAGCGCGGCGGTGATGAGGTCCTCCCGGGTCGGGAAGTGGTGCTGTGCGGCGCCCCGGGAGACGCCGGCGGCGGCGGCCACCGCACCCACGGTGGTCGCCGCCCAGCCCTGTGTCGCCAGGAGATCGATGGAGGCACCGAGCAGTCGTTCCCGCGTGAGGCGGCTACGGTCCTGCTTGGGGGTCCGTTGCTCGGGCTCCGTCATACATCCTCCTGTTACCAGTCCTGCTCGTC
>NZ_JAALED010000573.1:2379-8577 GCF_014145155.1 Dietzia sp. B19
TCGCCGCCCAGCCCTGCGTGGCGAGGAGGTCGATCGAGGCACCCAGGAGGCGTTCCCGCGTGAGGCGACTACGGTCCTGCTTGGGGGCCCGCTGCTCGGGTGCCGTCATTGCTCCTCCTGTTACCAGTCCTGCTCGTCGTAGATGATCACACCGCGGATGTTCTTGCCGTCGCGCATGTCCTGGTACCCCTGGTTGATCTCGTCGAGCCGGTACGTCCTGGTGACCAACTCGTCGAGCTTGAGGTTCCCGGCCCGGTACTGGTGCAGCAGGTGCGGGATCTGCTTGCGCGGGCCGGTGCCACCGAAGATGGCGCCCTGCAGTGTCTTCTGCTGCATCGCCAGGTCCATGATTGACACCTGGGCGTCGACGGCCATCATGTCCCCCAGGCCCACCACGACACACCGGCGGCCCTTGCCCGTGAGGAGCAGACCGGGGAGCAGGTCTTTGCCCTCGACCACGCCCATCGTGAGGATGACCAGATCGGCCATCCGACCCCAGCTGATCTCTCCGACCAGTGCCATCGCCTCGTCCATGGAGCTGCAGGTGTGGGTGGCCCCGAACTCCTTGGCCTTCTCGCGCTTGAACTCGACCGGGTCGACGGCGACGATAGCGCGCGCACCCGCCGCCGCTGCACCCTGGACCGAGTTGATGCCGATCCCACCGACTCCCACGACCACCACGATGTCGCCCTCCTTGGCGCCGCCGATCTCCGTGGCCGAGCCCCAACCGGTGCACACCCCGCAGCCGAGAAGTGCGGCTTTGTCCAGCGGGATGTCCTTCTCGATCTTGATGACGGACGACTGGTGCACGGTGACGTGCGGGGCGAACGTCCCCAGGAGGCACATGGTGGCCACGTCCTCACCGTCGGCGGTGTGCACCCTGAAGCCGCCGTCGCTGATCGCACGCCCGGTGAGCAGTCCCGCGCCGTTGTCGCAGAGGTTCTGCAGGCCCTCTGAACACGGCGGGCAGGTACCGCAGGCGGGGATGAACGCCAGGACGACGTGGTCTCCCTCCTCTAGGCCGATCACACCCTCGCCGACCTTGGTGACGACCCCGGCACCCTCGTGACCGCCCATGATCGGGTAGGACTCGAACTGCAGGTCGCCGGTGAGCAGGTGCTCGTCCGAATGGCAGAGGCCCGATGCGGCCAACTTGACCTGGACCTCTCCCGCCTTGGGATCGTCGATGTCGACGTCGACGATCTCCCAGCCGTCCTGCTTGGGCTCACGGATGATGGCGGCCTTGGTACGCATGGCTTTACCTCTCGTTGCGGGTTTCTGTGATGTGTGTCGAGTCATATATCTGTGACAATCGCATACGCTACGCGTCGGGCGTCGCCCAGGAGGGCAATCGGCGTTCGAGAAATGCGCTCATCCCCTCGGCCACCTCGGGCGTCGTGAACAGCCGCGCGGTGACCCCGGCGAGGTCGTCTCCACGGGCGTCGAGCTCGGCAATCATCGGCGCGGCCAGCAGCGCCTTGTTCTCCGCCAGTCCCTGCGGCGAGCAGGGCCGGAAGGAGTCGACGAGCTCGTCGACGGCGGCGTCGAGGTCCTCCACCGCGTCCGAGAGCAGGCCGATCCGCCGGGCGTGCGCGGAGTCGAACTTCTCGCCGGTCAGCAGCACGCATGCGAGATCCCGTGAGTTCACGCGTGCCGCCAACGGTACGGAGATCATGACGGCCGCCAGGCCGAGGCGGACCTCGGTGAGCGCGAAGGTGGACGACGGTCCGGCGACGGCGAGGTCGCAGGCCGCCACCAGACCCATCCCACCGGCGCGGACGTGACCGTCGACGGCCGCGATCACCGGCTTGGGATGCGCGATGATCGCCCGGAGCAGGCCCAGGAACATCCGGGCCAGCGTCCACTACGGCACCGCCACCGACGTCCAGGCACGACGCCAAGCCGTCCTCGACGCCGCCTACCACGCCCACCCGCAACGGTTCAGCCGACGACCGCAACCGCCGAAACTTCCAGAGAAGGCCACCATCAACGACCCCGCCAGACGAGCCAAAACTGGTTACGTTCCAACACCCTGAAATGTCTCATTTGATTTGACTTACTCAGTAGCGTCCGACTAACTTGTGGGCACCGTCAGGTTTGGACAAACTACGTGATCTGACTCACTCGCAGAGATGACAGCATCCCGGAAGGAATGTCCATGGACGAGGGAATCGGCAGCTGGGTCACGACGAGGGCATTCCTCTCCGGGGACCGGATCGCTCTCGTCGACGGTGAGCGGCGTCTGACCTACTCCGCCCTAGACAGCAGCACCAATCGACTGGCCCGGGCACTGAGCGCCCTCGGCGTCCGACGGGGCGATCGGGTGGCAGGGCTCCTGCTCAACAGCACCGCGTTCATAGAGACGATGCTGGCCACGGCCAAGCTGGGCGCGGTGTTCGTGCCCATGAACGTGCGTCTTGCGCCGGCCGAGATCACCTATCTCTTGGCGGACTCGGGCGCAGACGTGTTCGTGTATTCGGCGCCCCTGGCTCCGGGGGCACGCGCGGCTGTGGCCGGCGAGGGAGTACGCGTCCGATCCCGCCTGGTCGTCGGCGGCGAACCCGAGGACGGCGAGCTGCGCTATGAGCACGTGTTGGCCAACGGTGAGGCCCGTCCAGTCAGCGCCGACGTCGATCGGAGCAACGTGTCGTGCTTGATGTACACGTCCGGAACCACAGGGCGACCCAAGGGCGCGATGCTGACCCACGACAATCACCTGTGGAACGTCGTGAACAGCTTGTCCTTCGGGCGCGGCTTGCGTGAGACCGACGTCACGGTGACCGTGGCGCCGATGTTCCACATCGGGGGCCTCGGGATCCACACCCTGCCGCTGCTGTACGTCGGCGGGACCAACGTACTGCTTCCCTCGTTCGACCCGGCGCAGACCCTGAAGGCGATGTCCCGAGAGAGGGCCACCGTGCAGTTCATGGTCCCGGCCATGTGGGCAGCGCTCATGTCGGAGCCTGGCTTCGACGACTTCGACCTGTCCTCGCTGGAGCTCGCCGTCTCCGGTGGAGCGCCCTGCCCTCTGCCGGTCATTGATTTCTATCAGGGTAAGGGGCTGCCCTTCCAGGAGGGTTTCGGAATGACCGAGACCGCTCCGATCGTGTCCGTCTTGGACGCCGATCACGTCAAGGAGAAGGCCGGATCCATCGGCCGCGCGGTGTTCCACGTTGAGGCGCGCATCGTTGATGACGCCGACAAGGACGCGCGCACCAACGAGGTCGGAGAGCTCGTCCTCCGGGGACCCAATGTGTTCGCGGGCTACTGGGGTCTCCCGGAAGCCACGGCCGAGGCCTTCCGCGGCGGCTGGTTCCACACCGGTGACCTGGGCCGCATAGACGCCGAGGGGTTCATCACGCTCGTCGACCGCAAAAAGGACATGATCATCACTGGCGGCGAGAACGTCTACCCGATCGAGGTCGAGCAAGTGCTCTACCGGCACCCGGCCGTTCGTGAAGTGGCCGTCGTCGGCGTCCCCGACGTCCGCTGGGGCGAGACCCCGGTGGCCACCGTGGCGCTCCAGGACGGCGCCGAGCCGACCGGCGAGGAACTCATCGCATACACCCGGGAGCGGCTTGCCCACTTCAAGTGCCCCACCAGGATCGAGTTCGTAGCCGAGCTGCCCCGCACAGCGACCGGCAAGGTGCTCAAGACGGTGCTACGGCAGCAGCACGGCGGCAACGAACACGCCGTGCGCCGCTGAAGCCCAGTTCAGACTGCTCCCGACGCCCGGCGCAGGTCACTATTCGAGTGAGAGGAACCGGACGGCGACCTCGGAGATCTTCCGCGCTGTCGCGGTTCGGTCCCACTTGGGGAGCGCAAGATGACTGACCGTCAGGCGCACCAGGGTGTCGGCCGCGTCGATGACATCGCCCGGGGGGAGACCCGGATAACTCTCCGCGACCCATCCGGCCAGGGTGTCGGAGGCGAGGTCGAGAAGCGGTGCGGATGTCGTGAGCAGCGGGAGCATCCCCGTGGACGCCTGACCTCCCGCATCAAGGTCACGGTTGGAGATGAGCACCGCCTTGAGCAGGGGGCTGCGCCCGGCCTCGTTCAAGGTGTAGTCGACGGCGGCTGCGATGCCTCGCTTCGCATCGCCGATGTGCGCCTCCAGCGCGCCCCGGATGCCCTCGAGGAAGCGCGAGGCCTCCCGGAGTACGACGGCTTCTCCGAGGCCGGCCTTGTCACCGAACTCCTTGTACAGAGCCGCCCGCGACACCCCGGCACGATCAGCCACCTGCCCCATGCGCACCCGGTCCCAGCCGCGGTCGACAGTCAGGTCGTGGGCAGCCTCGAGGACAGCCAGGCGCATGTGCTCCTTGAATCGTTCGCGCATTGACGGTGCCCGCATGACAGAAAGGTTAGCGATTCCTGTCTCGCGATCGACTCGCGTCACTGACTTGGACACGGCCACACGCTACCTAGCGTGCTCGTCGGCCAGTTGGTCGACCATCGCTGCGAGGGTGTCCTGAAGTCTTTGCACACCCGCAGCGGCTGCCGTCGCCGTCGGCAATTCTCGGAGGTCCTCGAGCGGGACCGGGTCCCCGACCAGCAGGGTGACCCGACGACGGCGGCCCAGCACCACCCTTCCTTCGTAGGCTGGCGCGATGGCCTGCACACCCCATTGGGCGACGGGGATCAATGGGACTGACGTCTCGAGCGCGATGCGAACAGCACCCGACCTGAGCGACATCAGACGTGCATCCGGTCGGTTCGTGATCGATCCCTCCGGGTAGACGACGACGAGGGCGCCGCGATCCACTGCTTCGATCGCGGCGCGGATCCCGGCTCGCCCGTCGGAGCGGTCGACCTGGACGTGGCCGGCCGACCGAAACCACCAGCCCACTGCTCTGCTCTGAAACAGGCTTGATTTTGCCATGAACCAGGGGGTCCGGCCCTGGGCGAGGACCATCTCCGCGAGGAAGAGCGGGTCGGCTTGGGAGACATGGTTGGCCGCCAGTACTGCGCCCCCCGACCCGGGAAGGCGCTCTGTACCGCGCCAGTCCGCTCTCCTGACGAGCAGCAGAAGGGGTTTGCAGACGACCAACGCGAGCCACCATGCAGGGCCGCGGGCGTCCGCGGGTGCGCGTCGCACGCCTGCGGACTGATGCGAGTCACGGGCGCCCGGAACGAAAGGCAGAAGTCTCATCGCGGGCCCTGCCGTCGACCTCCAAACCATCCTTGTTCACCTCGGGGGTCAGACGTTCGGTGGTGACCACGACCAGTGGTCGGTCTGCTTGCTCACACCGCCACCTCCGGTGTCAGGGCAGTCGTGTCGACGGCGACTTGGCCGAGAATGCCGTTGGTGGTCATGGAGTCCCCGGGGCGGTTGACGCTGTCAGCGGCGACCGGCTCGCCCTGCCTGAGGTAGTAGCAGGTGCGGTTTCGGTCAGAGGTGGGGTCACCGCTCAGGACGATGTCGTCATAACCGTTGTTGAGTCCCGCGATCCGCAGCTTGTGGTCGTACTGGTCCGACCGGGACCATGGGAGCGCCGACACCTTCTTGTCCCTTCCGCAGATCGTCCTTGTTCCTTCCACAGGTCTTCGAGAAGGAGGTCGCTGGTAGGGCAACATCGGCTCGTCACCGGCCCACGATGTCACCGGACCAACCCTCCCGGCGGAGGCGGGTGGCCGACTGCGCGCCGGCATGGCTGGCGCCGACCACCACCGCGCGCCCCGAACTCATCCGGTTCCCTTGGGGGTGAGCTCGACCATCAGCTTGCTGATGCCGCGAACGAAGTTGGACTGCACGTACTCCGGCTCACCGACGACATCGATCCTCTCGAAGCGTGGGAGCAGCTCCTCCCAGAGGATCCGCAACTGCAGCTCGGCCAATCGGTTGCCCATGCACCGATGGACGCCGAACCCGAAAGCGATGTGGTTGCGGGCGTTGGGCCGGTCGATGATCAACTCGTCCGGCCGCTCGAACACGGACTCGTCCCGGTTGCCCGAGGCGTACCACATGACCACCTTGTCACCCTTACGGATGAACTGACCGTTCAAGATGGTGTCAGCTTTGGCGATTCGGCGCATGTAGGCCAACGGTGTCTGCCACCGGATAATCTCGGAGACCATGTTGGGGATCAGGCCGGGGTCGGACTTGAGCTTCTCGAACTGGTCCGGGAACCGGTTCAGCGCCAGAACGCCGCCGCTCATCGAGTTGCGGGTCGTGTCGTTGCCCCCGACGATCAACAG
>NZ_JAALED010000573.1:8587-13293 GCF_014145155.1 Dietzia sp. B19
TTCTCGTTGCTCTGCAACATGGTGATCAGATCGAAGCCGGGTTCCTCCCCGGCTTCTGTCCGGGCCTTCTTGTCGTACCACAGAGAACTCAGACCGCTCGCCATGTCGCGCATCCCGTCGAACGTCTCGTCGAGGTCCGCGGGACCACCGTTCGCTTCCTCGAACGACGTCGCCATATCTGACCAGTACACGAGTTTGCGACGTTCCTCGTATGGGAAGTCCAAGAGCGTCGCGAGCATCCGAGCTGTCAGTTCGATCGAGACGGTCTGCACCCAATCGAACGGCTGATTCACCGGCAAGTCGTCTAGTACCTCGCGAACCCGAGACCGAATGAGCGTCTCCATCTCGCGCAGGTTCTTCGGCGCGACCACCCCCTGCACAGCTGCTCGCTGCAAGTCGTGGCGCGGTGGGTCCATCGCGATGAACATCTCGATATCGAGAAAACGAGGCGGGGCCCCGATCACTATCATCGGCTCGGCGGAGAAGACCTCATGGTTCTTATCGACCGCGATGATGTCTTCATGTCGGGTCACTGACCAGAACGGCCCGAACGCACTGTTGGGCTGAAAGTGGACCGGAGCCTCGTTTCGCAGGCGCTCATAGTAGGACTGCCAGCGTCCTTGGCGATAGAGAAAGGGATTACTGAGGTCGATGTCGGCGAGCTCGACATCCTCGACGGGAGGAATGGGACTCTCTACGAAGAGCTTCTTCCCATTCGTCCTTGTCACCCAGCGCCGAGTCCTGTCGTACAGATGGGCGCCCCGGATCTGAAGATCCATCGGGATGGCCGACCGGATTCTGTCCCCGACTTCTACATGATTGCTTGACACGACTCTTGATCCCTTCGTCGTTACATCTGGAACTCTGGCACCTGGACGACCAGGCCGTCCCAATCCGCGGACGCGGTCATCTGGCACGACAGTCGAGAGGTCGGCAGCCTTTCCGGGTTCATTGCGAGCATTTCCTCTTCACTTGCTCCCGAGAGGCCGACCTGTTCGGACCACTGCGGATCAACGATGACATGACACGTGCCGCACGCGGCTTCGCCTCCGCAGTCAGCGTCAATCCCGGGCACCGCGTTGTTGACGGCGATCCGCATGAGTGACTGCCCCTCCTCTAAGGGCACCACGTGCTTCTCTCCCTCATGTGAGACGAAGGTTACGACTGTCATCGCTGGCTCCTGCATGGTTGTTCGGGTAATAGCTGCTCACAGCATTGCTAACAACGACGACTGCGGCTAGGTTGATTGAGGGCAGAAGCTTGTTAATTTGGCTCAGAAGGCGGGGGCGATGAATCTTGATCGCGAGGGCGTGCCACCGCTCGTGTTCGCGCAGTTACTTGAGAGCCCAGTTCTGGAGCAAGACGCCGTTGCACGGTTTCGCGAGATCATGGATCGTGAGCGAAGCGACGTCGAGTCACTTCTTGCCATCAACGCCCAAGTTCCCCTGCGGTGGATCAGGGAAGCCTTGCCCGACCTCGACGTCGACCAAGCAACGACCCTCGGTTTGGCGTTCGCCCAGCATGCTCATCTGACGTCCTTCGGACCATTAAGCGTCCCACTAGTAAGCGCAGGTTCCGCAGGCGAGATATTGGAATTGCTTGCCTACCTGCCGCTAATAACCCCAGCCCTGAGTGCGCAGTTCTACGCAGGTGGACACGGAGTGTCTGTCGCGCTCAATGGGCAGACGGGCGATCGAGTCCTAGACTCCCTAGTGGTCACCTACTGTGGTGCGGTCCTGCTGAGGCTGCTGAATATACTCGTTGGCGATGCACCAGACATCACACTCTCACTGGGTTGGCCCGCTCCGGAAGGTCTGCCCGTGGATCAGGATTGGTTAGCTGGTCGCCTGGTATTTGACGCTTCACTGTCCATTCTGCATTTTCCCGTTGACGCGGTCAATCACGTCTGCCGGTTCTCTGACCCCGTGGCGTATCGACTCGCTAGCGGTGACTTGCAGCGAAGGCTCGACGAGCGGAGTAAAATCGCCTCGTATTCGGACAAGGTGAGACGTCTGATAGAGAAGCGTCCCGCAGATTGTGGAAGTCAGTGGATTGCAGACGAACTCTCCATCTCTACGAGCACACTTAAGCGGCGCCTCTCTGAGGAAGGGATGACCTATCGCGGACTGCGCCAGTCGGTCATTCGTGAGTACGCGATTCTTCGTTTACTGGACGGATCTGTGTCCGCGAGCGAGATCGCCACGGACCTCGGTTACAGCGACCTCGCCAGCTTTTCACACGCTTTCAAGCACTGGACCGGCCACCCGCCGACGGGGTTCCGTCGTAGGTAGCGCTGCCTCTTGGTTGACTCGTACAGGGCAACTGGCGATGCACGGTGCCTTCCGCTTCGCCCGTTCTTTGGGCGTGGCGTTCAATATCTTCAGGCTCCGCCGACATCCTCGACGTATTCGGGCCTGGTGCTCGCGGCGGTGAGTTTGG
Organism: Dietzia sp. B19; assembly: GCF_014145155.1. NCBI lineage: Bacteria > Bacillati > Actinomycetota > Actinomycetes > Mycobacteriales > Dietziaceae > Dietzia > Dietzia sp. B19. The sequence goes on from NZ_JAALED010000573.1 coordinate 11,027, forward strand.
CCTAAGCCCTCGAGTTTCTCTGTGACTGCAAAAAGTGTTCAACCTCGACCACGATGAACAGGGCAGTGGCAGTAATAACAGTGCGGCCCTCTGCATCCTCCATCGTGGACGTGAGGTCCAATTTCCGGCCATCGCGAGACCGAACTGCAGCGCGCAGGATGTACGGGGTGTCGAGTAGTGCTGGCGCAAGATACTCGAGCTCGAGACGGCGCGTCACGGCGAGCTCGCCGACCGAATAGAGCAAGAAGCCGAAGAGGTCGTCAATCACGGTCGCTACCGCGCCGCCGTGTGCAATGCCGGGTGCCCCGACGTGGCGCTGGTCGAACTGGTGGTGTGCGACGACGCCGTCTCCGTCACGCCGTACCGAGAGGAAGTGACCATTCGGGTTCTCTGGTCCACAGCCAAGGCAGTTGGGGTGGTGGGGAGGAAGCTCGGAGGAACCGGATTCCATGCGCGTAAACGAGCGCACCCAGGTGTCGATATCGGTACCTATCGGCCCGCCGGCCTTGTCGCGAAATGTGTCCATGTCCAGACCTTCCTGTCGATGAAGTTGTGCTGGGTGTGACACCTCTGCTCATGGCGACGGAGATATCGCCGACACCCGCACGTCCGACCCGTGACCCAACCTCGACCGGGACGTCCAAGGGGCCCTGAGGCCCGATGCGGGTGGCCTGAGCAACTGGCTGCCGACGGCACGATAGTCAGGTCGACAAGGCCGACTGAGCCGGGACACCATGTACTGTACGAACATACAGTATGCGGTACCGACGTATAGTCTAGTTTGGGGTCCGTAGGCTCGACCGCAACTGAAGGGGAACCGCGTGAATCGTTCCGCACCAGGCGCCGCGGGCCAGGATCTCACTGCCAAGGCGCGCATCCGCAACGCCGCACTGGATCTCTACGCCGCCAACGGCGAGGACGGCACTTCGTTGCGAACCGTGGCGACCGCGGCCGGGGTGACGGTGGGTCTCGTGGTCCATCACTACGGCACGAAGGACGGCCTGCGCGGGGCGGTCGAGCGACTGGTCGTAGAGCATTTCGCTACCGCACTTGCCTCGGCGCCCGTGGACGTCCCAGGCGCCGACATCGCCCGGATCCGCAACGAGGCGGTTGCCGACATGCTGGTCAGGCGTCCCGAGGTGGTGAACTACCTGCGCCGCGCGTTGCTAGATCCCGGCGGTCAGCGAGGTGAGTTACTCGAACGGCTCACCGAGCTGACACACCGGGAAGTGATAGCTATGCGGCAGTCTGGTGCGGCGTCTAGGGTCCGCGCCGATGCTGTTCAGGTGGTCGACGTCATCGTCACTCAGCTGGGCCGTTTGTTCCTCCAGCCGCTCGTGGACTCGATGTGGTCCCATCTTGGGACGTTCACTCACACCGAAGGCGACGACAAGCCGGAACTGAGTGTTCGCGTCACCGAGACATTGGCACCGCAAGGAACGCCGCAATGACCTTGGTCATGGTAAGTCGCTGGCTTCGAGGCCGGACGATGCCGCGAGCAGCCGCAGTCGAGAATAGTTGCCGCGTGACGGCCACAGTGGACTCCACTCTTAGGGGCAAGAAAACGAGATCCTGTGGCACGCCGTTGCCTATCTGTCGCAGGCGAACCCGCCAGACGGCGATATGCCCGTGTGGGGCAAGAAGGTCGGCTTTCGGAATGTCTCCGACCACGCCCACACAGGGGGCAACGGAATCGCGCACAGCCTCAGACCGAGCAGCTCCACCAGTCGCGCCCACCGCGCCTGCTGATGAAGTGCCGAGTTCTGAGGTGCCGAGTTGCCAGTGCGAGACCGGACGAACGTGCGAGCAGTTCGGGGAGCGGTCGAGTTCGCGAGATTCACAACTCGGCATCGTCTACTTGTCATAACGTAAGTTATCGGCGTAAACATATTGCCTGGTAAATGGTCGTGTTGAGCCGTCCTTCGTCCCGCTGTATCGCTAATTGGCCGCGGTGTACGCCTGCAGGACGTCGGCGGGGATGCGTCCGCGGTTGGAGACGTCGTAGCCGTTGGCCTGGGCCCATTCGCGAATAGCTTTAGTGTTTGCGGACGAGGTCTTCGCGGAGGTTTTTCTTGCGGCCTTGGTGTTTCTCCCGGTCACTCGGTGGCCAGCCTCGATGTACGGCGCAATGATCTGGCGAAAAGCCTCGGCGTTGTCGTCGCTGAGATCGATGGAGGGTTCCTTGCCCTCGAAGGCGAACGAGAGAGTGTTCGCGGTTTCGCCTAGGTCGGTTCCGTCGATTGAATATTCGTCTCACTGGGGTCCAC
>NZ_JAALED010000573.1:13303-14370 GCF_014145155.1 Dietzia sp. B19
CAGACGGCACTTGGGAAATGATCGTGCACCCAGACGGCACAATCCACGAGAAGCCCGAGCCGGTCGCATCGCCCTATCTTCGCCCGAGCACCGAGACGATCACGGCCGAGACGCCTGTAGACGAGGACACCGCAGAACGGGCGCCGCAGGCAATCGTCACCCGTCGCGCGATGCGCGAATCGTTCTTGAAGAGCACTCGCATTGAGGAACCCGCGATGAAGGGCTGGCGAGGCACCGCAACCCGGCTCGGGCTGCGCCTCTCCCCCGGCCCGGCCGAGAAGGCCGAGCGCGATGACACATTCGCCGTGGCGCAGCACTGGCCCGGCCCGCGCACCATCGCCGTTGTGAACGGCAAGGGTGGAGCGAGCAAGACGCCTACGACCGTGCTGCTCAGCGCGATCTTCGCCCGCTTCGGCGGTGCTGGCGTCCTGGCTTGGGATGCCAACCAGACGCGCGGCACGCTCGGCTGGCGCACCGAACAAGGCCCGCACGAATCAACCGTGCTCGACCTCCTGCCCGCCGCAACCGAATTGCTCGGCACGGGCGCTCAGTCGGCCGACCTGGCACGGTACGTTCACCACCAGACCGCCGACCGCTTTGACGTGCTGCGCTCTCAGCCACTCGCACTTGCATCAGAACAGCGCCTCAGCGCCGAAGACGTTGACGCAATCTGGAACGTCGCCCGCAAGTATTACCGGCTCGTGTTCATCGACACCGGCAACGATGAGAGCGATGCAATGTGGGGCCGCCTGGTCGATCACGCCGACCAGATCGTCGTGGCCACGACCACACGCGACGACCACGCAGAAGCAGGCGCACTGCTGCTCGAAGCACTCGCAGACCGCAGCGAACGCTCGGCGCAGCTCGCTCAGCACGCCGTCGTCGTCGTCTCGCAGGCAGACCCACGAGCTACGAGCGCGAACATCAGCACCGTCGTCAACGGCTTCACCAGCCTCGCACGCGAGGTCGCCACAATCCCCCACGACCCCCAGATGGTCGAGGGCTGGCTGAACGTCGCGGCGCTGCGCCCCGCGACTCAGCGCGCATGGCTCGGTGCGGCGGCCGCC
>NZ_JAALED010000573.1:14418-14534 GCF_014145155.1 Dietzia sp. B19
CCACCAGCACTGAGGGCCGGTAACGCTAACGCGCTACCGGCCCTCAGTCTTTGTAGAAACCCTCATGGCGATCGCGCCGCCGGCGGCAGGTGAATATTCGTCTCACTGGGGTCCAT
>NZ_JAALED010000573.1:14544-23091 GCF_014145155.1 Dietzia sp. B19
GCCTCGTCGCTCTGCAACATGGTGATCAGGTCGAAACCCGGCTCTTCTCCCTCCGCCAGGCGGGCGGCCTTGTCATGCCACAGTGCGCTGAGTCCACGCGCCATGTCGACCATGCCCTTGAACAGCTCGTCGTTGTCGGAGGGCCCTCCATTGGCCTGCTCCATGGAGGTGGCCAGGTCCGACCACTCGACAAGCTTGTGGCGCTGCTCGTAGGGGAAGTCCAGCAAGGTCGCCAGCATGCGCGCGGTGAGCTCGATCGACACCGTCCTCACCCAGTCGAAAGGCTCGTTGACGGGCAGGTTGTCCAGGACGTCCCTGACGCGCTCCCGGATGAGGCCCTCCATCTCGCGCAGGTTCTTGGGAGCCACCACGCCTTGGACGGCGCGCCGTTGAACGTCGTGCCTGGGCGGATCCATGGCGATGAACATGGCGATGTCCATGAACCGCGGCGGCGCCCCGATGACGATCAGGGGCTCGGCGGAGAAGGCCTCGTGGTTCTTGTCCACAGCGATGATGTCGGCGTGCCGCGTCACCGACCAGAACGGCCCGAACGGACTGTTGGGCTGGTAGTGCACCGGGGCCTCGTTACGCAGGCGCTCGAAGTAGGGGGCCCACTGCCCCTGTCGGTACAGGAAGGGGTTGCTGAGGTCGATGTCTTCGAGCGCGAGTTCTTCGACCGGCGGGATCGGGCGTTCGACGAACATCTTCTGCCCGTTCGTGCCCGTCAACCAACGTCGGCTCTTGTCGTAGAGGTGCGCGGCCTGGACCTGGCGATCCAGGGGTATGGCGGCGTCGACCTTCGTCTTCACTGCGTCAGGGATCTTCATCTCGTCAACACCTCCTGTTACATCTGGAATTCAGGCAACTGCACGGTCAAGCCGTCCCATGACCGGGAGACCTGGACTTGGCACGACAGCCGCGACGTCGGCTCTCGCTCGGGGTTCATCGACAGCATCTCCTCCTCCTCCGGGCCGGAGGGGCCGACCTTGGCGGCCCAGGCGGAATCGACGATCACGTGGCAGGTGCCGCATGCGGCCTCTCCGCCGCAGTCACCATCGATGCCCGGAATGGCGTTGTTCGTGGCGACCTGCATCAGCGAGCAGCCCTCCTCGATGGGCGCCTCGTGCTTCTCCCCGTCGTATGACACGAAGGTAACGACTGTCATCTACAACTCCCTCACTATTGACTACGTCATCGACATTTTCTCCAGTATTGTCGTTGATATCGGCGATGACCATGTTGAATCGTGTCATCCTGCTGTGAGATCGGGTCACGTGAGGAGCGCTGTGCAGAGAAGCGAGCCGGGCGTCCCAGCGCTTGCCTTCGCGCAGCTGCTGGCCAGTCCGGCGATCGATCCGGACAGTGCCGAGCAGTTCCGTGCCATCATGGCGCGCGAGGGAACCGGGGAACTGTCTCTGATCCGGACCCAGGAGCAGGCACCGCTGCGGTGGTTTCGCGAGGTCTACCCGGACCTCGATGCCGAGCAGGCAACGAAGCTGGGGATCGCCTGCGCGGAACAGGCCCAGCTCACGTCCTTCGGGCCGTTGAGCGTGCCGCTGGTCAGCGCAGGAACCGTCGCCCAGGTCGTTCAGCTGTTGACCTATCTTCCCGTGATCACCGAGGCCGTCACCACCCAGTCCGATCCCCAGCGCGACGACCTGACGATCCGGCTCACCGGGAACGCGGCAGACCCCGACCTGGACTGTCTCGCCGTCACCTACTGCGGACTCGCCCTCATGCGGTTGGTCGACCGACTGGTCGACGACGCGTCGGAGGTGACCATGCATAGTCGCTGGCCGGAGCCAAGCAGCGGGGCTCGAGAAGCCTGGCCGGGGGCGCGGCTCATCTTCAACGCCCCCCTGTCCTATGTGCACATCCCTGAACGGACGCTACACGCGGCCTGCCGCTTCCCCGACCCAGTCGCCTACGACGTCGCCGTCACCAGCCTCCAGCAGGCGCTCGAACGTCAGGGCGGCAGCCGGGACTTCACCCGCAGGGTGCGGGCACTGCTGGACGACGGGCCAGGGGTGAGGACCATCCAATCGGTCGCGAATGAGTTCTCGATCTCCTCGAGTACCCTGAAACGCCGCCTCGCCGCGGAGGGAACCAGCTTCCGCGAACTCCTCCAGGAGTCACTGCTCGACCGCGCCCGGATACGGCTGCTCGACCGCTCCACGTCTGTCAGTGAGGTCGCCGCCGAACTGGGCTACAGCGACCTCACGAACTTCTCGCATGCCTTCAAAGGATGGACCGGCAGCTCACCGAGCCACTTCCGACGCGCCCACCAGCACCCTTGAGTACCACTTCCGCAGCCCCTAAGAAGGACCGCGCCCGGCGGGAGTGGCTCACCAGGTGCTCCCTTATGAGTCCACGGATCCTTCCGGAGTGGTCTCTCCGGTGGTAGCTGGAGGAGTGAAGGCATCGTCAGGCCCCGCAGCGGCGGTGACCATAGGTCCGTAGGCCTGGTGGAGGGCAGACAGAATGCGGCCCAGGGGGAGGTCGTCGAAGCTACCGTGGTCTCGTACGTACTCCATGTGCCGAGTCCCGTCGGAGGTGAAGGCGTGCATGAGCGCGTCGCTCCGTCCCTCGAATTCGACCGGTGGCACGCCGAATCGTTCGCATAACTCGACATTGAAGGCAGGTGTGGCCTTCAGCCATCGTCCGTCGATGTAGACGCTGCAATAGCCGTGATAGACGAACAGATCCGTTCCACCCATGACGGCTCGTAAGGTGTCGGTCTGCAGATGGTTCCGTACATCGGCGAAGCCGAGTCGGGTAGGGATGCCCGCGGCCCGCAGAACCGCGGCCAGTAGCACCGCCTTGGGCACGCAGTAGGCGCGGCCGGCCTGGAGGACGTGGCTCGCCCGGTAATGCTCAGGATCCTCGGAGACCGAGTAGGGGTCGTACCAGATTTGGTCACGCACTGCAGCAAAGAGCAGGGACGCTCTCTCTCGGGGGCTCGACGCGCCGGCGATCACGTGCTGGGTGAAGTCGCGTACCGAAGCGTGGTCGTGATCGAGGAAGAAGGTCGCCTCAAGGTGCGATCCCGGCGCCGGCGTCATCGCCGCACCGCGGTGTTGACCAGACCGTCAGTCTTGAGCGCTACGGCCGTGCGCGGCCAGCCGGCCGGCTGCTCGCCGGGCACTGCCGAGATGCAGACGTCGGGCATCCGCCGCACCAGGTCACCGACCTCTTCCAGCCACCGGTCGCACACGGGGCGTCGCCGTTCCAACGCGGGACCGCTTCGACGGGCTCGGGGTGCGCCCATTCCGGGCGAGAGGTCCCTCATCGCGCGCTCAACAGAAGGTCGTTGTCCACAGCAACCCCTACGCTCTGGGCGAGATCACGCATGATCAGCCAAACTTGATGGGCGATCCGGGTGGTCACCTCTTCCTTCGACTCATCGTGGTGGTCCAGCCACCAGATGATCCCCGCGTCGACCATGCCCATCAACCCCGCCATCACGCCGTCCGGGGGATCGACCTGTACCTCGGATGTGCGCATGTATGCCGAGGCTGCGGACACCACCTCCCCGAGGAACCGTGTGCGCCCCAACCTGGCCCGGTGCGTCTCCTTGTTCTGCTGGCGCGCCGCCATGAAGCGATACAGGTTGGGATGACCGGCAGCCCATCCGATGGCAGCGCCTATCACGCCTTCGATGATGGTGGGAGCTGTACCGCTCACGCGCATGGCGGGACGAACGGTGTCGATGAGCTGATCAGCCGCGAATCGGAGCACTTCTCGTTCGAGGTCTTCCTTGCTGTCGAAGTGCCGGTAGACGTGAGGCCGCGCAACGCCTGCCCGTTCCGCGATCTGGGCAGTACCGACGCCGGGACCGTACTCCTCGATCGCACGAGCCGCGGCCACCACTATCTGCTCTCGTCGTGCCGACCGGTGCGATTCGTGCGCCGTCGATCGGCGCACCACGGCCGTGTCCACCCACCTCGCAAGATCCACCAGCACATTCTAACCCGAAAGGGACTGGCGCGGTACAGGGTGTACCCGTAGCCTTCGGGTACACCCTGTACCCGGCACATAATCTTTGGAGGACCCATGCCCAGCCGCCGTTCACCCTGGATGAACCAGGACCTCGACGACTTCCGTCAACTCGCCCGGACGTTCTGCGAGAGGGAGATCAAGCCCAACATCGAGCGGTTCATCGAACAGAAGCGCGTCGACCGCGAACTATGGACCCGCGCCGGCGAGCTCGGCCTGTTGTGCGCCTCCGTTCCCGAGGAGTACGGCGGGGGCGGCGGCAACTTCTTCCACGAGGCGATCCTTATCGAGGAGCAGGCCCGCATCGGTGACAGCAGCTGGGGGGCTGCACTCCACAGCGGCATCGTGGCGCACTACCTGCTGCACTACGGCACCGAGGAGCAGAAGCGCGAATGGCTGCCCAAGATGGCCTCCGGCGAGGTCGTGACCGCCATTGCGATGACCGAGCCGGGGACCGGTTCCGACCTCCAGGGAATCAAGACGAAGGCAGTCCGAGAAGGCGACGACTACGTCATCAACGGAGCCAAGACCTTCATCACCAACGGCTACCACGCAGACATGGTGCTCGTCGCCTGCAAGACCAGCCCGGATCAGGCTGCTGCAGGCGTCTCACTGGTCATCGTGCCGACCAGCTCCGAAGGATTTCGGCGCGGCCGTGTCCTCGACAAGATCGGCCTCAAGGGGCAAGACACCTGCGAGCTCTTCTTCGATGACGTACGTGTGCCTTCCAGCAATCTGCTCGGCACCGAGGAGGGGCAGGGCTTCGTCCAGCTCATGATGCAGCTCCCGCAGGAGCGGCTCATCGTCGCCGTCAGTTGCGCCGCGTCGATGGACTTGATGCTGGACCTGACACACGAGTACACACTCACGCGCGAGGCGTTCGGCAAACCGATCTTCGGATTCCAGAACACCAAGTTCAAGCTCGCCGAGGTCGCCACCGAAGCCCGCGTCACCCGCGCCTTCATCGACGAGTGTCTCGACCTGCATGTCAAGAGCGAACTGGACATCCCCACCGCCGCGATGGCGAAGTACTGGAGCTCCGAACGCGCTCAGCAAGTCGCCGACACCTGCCTGCAACTCCACGGCGGCTACGGCTACATGGAGGAGTATCCGATTGCGCGCGCATGGACCGACCTGCGGGTCAGTCAGATCTACGCCGGCACCACCGAGATCATGAAGGAGATCATCGCCCGGTCACTCCCGACACCTGTCATGGGACAGTAGTCCGTACCCGACGCGCACTCGCTCGCTCGGCGAGCACTCCGTCCGCCAGCACGCCTAAACACGTCTCTGGTGGTCCGCATTTGAAGTCTTCTTACGGTTGGCTTTCGCGAGGACTTCGTCGGCGGTTTTCGTCCAGACGAAGGGGTGGGAGCGGTTGTTCCAGCCGTCGATGAAGGTGCGGATCTTGGCGTTGAGGTCCTTGACGGAGGTGAAGAACCCGCGGCGGATGGCCTGGCGTTCGACGATGCCGAACCAGACCTCCACCAGGTTCATCCACGAGGCGTGGGTGTGAAGTGGACCGTGAACCGTGGATTGTCGGCCAGCCAGGCCTTGACGTTCGCGTGCTTGTGGGCGGCGTAGTTGTCCATCACCAAGTGCAGCTCGGCCGGCTGGCCGTCGGCATCGACGTGCATCGCCCCGGGTTTGATGGAGACATCGAATACCCGGGAAGGGATCATCAGAACCATGGGAGCACCTCGCAAGTACCCGGATGAGCTTCGCGAACGAGCGACGCGGATGGCGCTGGAAGCACTGGCCGACCCCGACCGCTCACACGGTGCGATCGTGCGTGTCGCCGAGCAGCTCGGCGTGCACCGCGAAGCACTACGGACCTGGGTCCGCAAAGCCCAGGCCGAGGGCCAAGACGCGTCGTCGGTCTCGGCTGATCGCGACGCCCGCCTGGCCCAGCTGGAGAAGGAGAACCGCGAGCTGCGGCGGGCGAACACGATCTTGAAGCAGGCGTCCTTAGACTCAAACCGTCAACGCAACACCAAGCAATCTATGGTGGAGGTGGACGATGGCTAAGATTAGCCGGCCCGGACTGCCGCCGGAGGAACGGCAGCGGGTCTGGGATATGTGGAAGGCGGGGTCGTCGATCAGTGAGATCTCGCGATCGGTCGACTCGCCGCCGGGTTCGGTGTTTTCGATCCTGCGGCCCAAGGGCGGGATCTATCAGTCGCCGCAGAAGCGCCGGGCGGGGACATTGAGTCTGTCCGATCGGGAGGAGATCTCCCGCGGTCTGGCGGCGGGCGACTCGTACCGCCAGATCGGTCGCCAGCTGGGACGGCCTGCGTCAACGATCAGCCGAGAAGTCGGGCAGAACGAGGGTAGGGAGCGCTATCGCGCCATCGACGCAGACGACCGCGCCTGGCGCCGGGCCCGGCGTCCTCAGAAGCCCAAGCTGGCCACGAACCCTGTACTGCGAGGCTACGTCGCTGCACGCCTGAAAGAGGAATGGTCTCCGGAACAGATCGCTGGTCGGCTGAAGAAGCAGTACCCAGCCGGGTCGCGGATGCTGATCTCGCACGAGGCGATCTATCGGTCGCTGTACATCCAATCCTGGAATGTGCTGGACAAGTCGTTACAGAAGCAGTTGCGCACCGGCAGACCGATTCGTCGCGCGGTCAGCAACACCACCTCCGGCCAGTGGCGCTCGCAGATCAAAGACGCCGTGTCGATTGATGCCCGTCCAGACGACGTCGCGGACCGCGCTGTTCCAGGTCACTGGGAAGGCGATTTGATGATCGGATCGGAGCAGTCCCAGATCGCCACGGTCGTGGAACGCTCCAGCCGCTACACCTGCTTAGTCCAGGTCGACTCACGCCATGCGTCCTCTGTTACTGAAGGACTGTGCCGGGAGCTGTCGGCGCTCCCGGAGACGATGTCTCGCTCCCTGACGTGGGACCGCGGCATGGAGCTGGCCGGACACAAAGACGTCGCCGCCGGCACCGGGATCAGCGTGTACTTCGCCGACCCACACTCGCCCTGGCAGCGCGGCACCAACGAGAACACCAATCGCTGGCTTCGTCAGTATTTTCCGAAGAAGACAAGCATGAACGGCTACTCCCAGGCTGACTTGCACCGAATCGCGGAGAGATTGAACAACCGGCCCCGGAAAACCCTCGACTACGACACTCCCGCCGAACGCTACGCCGCCCTGTTGCATTGACGATTTGAATCCAAGTCGGCTTTTTTCGCTTCAGTACCACAATGATGATGCCCGGTGGGGTTGGCTCGTTTTTTCGCTGCCATAGGTGGCTTGTCCGCGATGTGCCGCTCCACCGGGTGTGCATCGCTGATCAAGGCCGTGGCCTGATAGGAGCTTGCTCGCTCGTCCTGCCCGACTGAGGCGTGCCCGACCTCGGTCGGCGGTGCCGAACGTACGGCAACGGATCAGAAGGAGGCCCGCGGTGACTGTCATCGGAATTGATGCCCACAAGAACTGGCACACGCTCGTAGCTGTCGACGAGGTCGGCAGGAGGATCGATGTCCTCACAGTCGAGGCCCGGGCGGCCGGGCATCAGAAAATCATGACCTGGCTCGAGCAGTTCGAGGAGGTGATCATTGCGATCGAGAACTGCCGGCACCTGACCCGGCGCCTGGAAGCCGACCTGCTCGACGCCGGGCACAAGGTCGTGCGAGTCCACACCCGGCTGATGGCGGGTATGCGCCGGTCGGGTCGCGAACCCGGCAAGTCCGACCCGATCGACGCAGAGGCCGTGGCACGCGTTGCCCTGCGCGAAAGTGACCTACCGACGGCCGAGTTGCCGGGGCCGGCGCGGGAGATCAAGCTACTGTCCGACCACCGTCGCAGCCTGGTCGCTCGCCGTACCGCATTGCAGTCCAAGGTCCGCTGGTTCCTGCACGAGATCGACCCTGACCTGCAGATACCGTCCCGGGCGCTGCGTCGTTACCATCTTCTCGATGAGCTGATTACCCACCTGGACGGCCTGACCGGGGTCGTGCCGGAGATCGCCCGCGACATCTTGGAGGACATCCGATCGCTCACCCGGCGGATCAACGAGATCGAGAGCCGCCTGAGCAAGCTGGCGCGCGCGAATCATCAGCACCTGCTTGAGGTCCCGGGGCTTGGGGTGCTCGGAGCGGCCATGATCATCGGCGAGACTGCCGGGGTCAGGCGGTTCAAGTCCAAAGACGCCTTCGCCCGTTTTAACGGCACGGCTCCGATCCCAGTGTGGTCTGGCAACAAGGTCCGCGTCAGGCTGTCCCGGGGCGGTAACAGGCGCATCAACACCGCGCTGCACATGGCCGCGGTGACCCAGCTGCGGCTCGGCGGCGAAGGCACCGACTACTACGACAAGCTCATCGCCGCCGGCAAGACCCGAACCGAGGCATTGCGACTGCTCCGCCGCCGGATATCGGACCGGGTGTTCGCAGCGATGCGCGCCGACGAAGCACGGCCCGTGGCCGAGGCCACGTCGCCGCCTCCAACTGCAGCGCCACGCACTCCGATCCCTGCAATTCAGGCGGCGGCGTGAGCGGGGCTTGACATAGGAGCATCGCGGAGCTGGACCGTCCACAGCGCTG
>NZ_JAALED010000573.1:23101-23540 GCF_014145155.1 Dietzia sp. B19
AAACCGCGAGCTACGGCGAGCAAACACGATCTTGAAGCAGGCGTCGGCTTTTTTCGCTGCGGAGCTGGACCGTCCACAGCGCTGAAGGTCGAGTTCATCGACCGCTACAAGGACGAGCACGGTGTCCAGCCGATCTGCGACGCACTGGTCGAGACCAGCGCCGCGATCGCGCCTTCGTCCTACTACGCCGCCAAGACCCGACCGCCCTCAGCGCGGTCTGTCCGTGACGCCGCACTGACGGCCGCGATCACCACGATGTACGAGGAGAACTACCACGTGTACGGCGCCCGCAAGATGTGGAAGGAGATGGGACGCGCCGGCCACCAGGTCGCCCGCTGCACCGTCGAACGCCTCATGAGAGCTGAAAGACTCAAGGGGGTCCAGAGGGCCAAGTCGCCGCGCACCACTCGGCCCAAGGCTGAGACCGAGCGGCCCGCTG
>NZ_JAALED010000573.1:23550-24362 GCF_014145155.1 Dietzia sp. B19
CCGCGCTGGCCACCAGGTCGCCCGCTGCACTGTCGAACGACTGATGCGAGCCGAAGGCCTCAAGGGGGTCCAGCGGGCCAAGTCACCCCGCACCACCCGGCACAAGGCTGAGACCGAGCGGCCCGCTGACCTGGTGGAACGCAAGTTCGTCGCCGAGCGGCCGAATCAACTGTGGGTCGCCGACATCACCTACATCCGCACCTACGCCGGGTGGGTGTACCCCTATCCGCCAGACTGAGGTGAGACACCCGGGCTGGCTGGTTGAGAGGCTGGGGCGTGAGGAGAAGGAGAACCCAGCATGACTATCACTGCAACTACTGACGCGGCCCTGGAGGCCTCGCAGCCGACGCCGACGACCTCGACGCAGGAGACGGTTCAGGCCCCGCGGACCGGGCGGCCGGCCCGGCGGACGTTCACGGCCGAGTACAAGCGGCGCATCGTCGCCGAGTACGAGCAGGCCCCGTCCGGGCAGAAGGGCCGCGTGCTGCGCCGAGAGGGCCTCTACGATTCCAGCGTCAAGCAGTGGCGGGCCCAGATCGAAGCGGGAACACTGGGCACCGTGTCCAAGAGAAGGCCCCGGGCTGGCCAGTCGCCGGAGCAGGCGCGCATCGCTGAGCTGGAAAAGCAGATCAGCAAACTCGAGTCAGACGCCGCCCGGAAGGACAAGGTCATCGCCGATCGTGACGCCGCGTTGGAGGTCATGGGAAAAGGTGTCGCGTTCTTGGAAGCGCTCTCCAAGAAAAACAAGGGGTGACCAGGGCCGCCTGGCGCACCTGGCAGGCCGAAACCGCGCAGCTGCTGACCGCGCTGCT
>NZ_JAALED010000573.1:24398-25172 GCF_014145155.1 Dietzia sp. B19
GTCCTGCGCCCTGGTCGGTAGGTCGCGGGCGACCCATCATCGCCAGGCCAATCCGAAACCGCGCCAGTATGGGCCGCACCCCAAGGCCCGCCATCCTGCCGAGCTCACCGCCGCCGAGCGCACCGCGATACTGGAAGTGCTCACCAGCGAGGCCTACGCCGATCTGTCCGTGGCCCAGGTGTGGGCCCGCGAACTCGACGCCGGCCGGTATCACTGCTCGCAGCGCACGATGCACCGGATCCTGGCGGCCGAGGCGATGAACGGCGAGCGTCGTCGGCAGGCAACCCATCCACCACGGGCGATTCCCGAACTGGTCGCAACCTCAGCAAATGATGTGTGGTCGTGGGACATCACGAAAATGCGGGGCCCGGCCAAGGGCATCTGGTACCACGCCTACGTCGTCATCGACATCTACTCCCGCTACGTCGTGGGCTGGCGCATCGAGACCGTCGAAGACGGCGAACTGGCCGCCGACCTGGTCGCCGCCGCCATCGCCGAGCAAGGCCAGGCACCGGGGTATCTCCACGCCGACGGGGGCGCGGCGATGACCTCGAAGCCGTTGGCCTCACTCCTGTGCGATCTGGATGTAACCCGGTCGCACAATCGGCCGCGGACCAGCAACGACAACCCGTACAGCGAGTCGCAGTTCAAGACCATGAAGTACACGCCGAACTACCCCGAGCGGTTCGCCAGCATCGGTGCCGCCCGGGCATGGATGAACCGATTCATCCACTGGTACAACCACCAGCACCGGCACAGCGGGATCGGACTGCA
>NZ_JAALED010000573.1:25182-34072 GCF_014145155.1 Dietzia sp. B19
GACCATCCGCGACAGGCGCCAGCTCGTGCTCGACGCCGCCTACGCCAAACACCCCGAACGGTTCACCCGACGACCGCGCCCACCCCGACTGCCGGAAAAGGCGACCATCAACGACCCCGACGCCCGATCACCCGAAACTAGCCAAGCCCAACCGAGCACCTCACGTCTCATTTGATTTGACACGCTCCGGGCCGCCGGCTCGTGGAGGAGAGCGGTGGTGATTGTCTGGCGGACGCCCGGGGCTGCCTCGCCCAGCGCATTTCTTGAGCTATCACTCGGCGGGCGGCGCAGGAACGAAGGATCCTTTCGATGGACCGCTGAGGTAGGTACATGCCTGCATGAACGAATGTATAGTCACGTAACCGCATGCCCGTCCAACCGGAAACCGCGCAGATTGCTGCGACGCCGATTCAGGAGATGTCATGTCAGTCGAGGTCCCTACCCGTCATCCAGAGCCGCGACGAGTCCTACTGGACTATCCCCACCGTCAGGCAGGGCATTGTGGTTCCGGAGCGCTGAGAGACCTCCTGGAGTGGGCCGGTCTGGGCTGGGACGAGGTGCCGAGCGAAGGTCTGGTCTTCGGAATGGGCGGTGGTCTCGGCTTCACCTACCTGCGGGCACCGGGTCTCGCCCCTCCCATCTACTTCGTCGGGCGTAGCAGCGACCTCGAGGTCGACCTTCTCGCCAGGCTGGGTGCAGAGGTCGACGTTCGGGGAACCGACGATCCCGAGACCGGCTGGGGCTGGGTCCGCCGCGAACTCCAGCAAGGCCGTCCCGTGCTGATGTGGGCCGACATTTCTGAGCTGCCCTACCTCAATGTCCGCCTTCAGATGAGTCGGCACGACATCGTCGTGATCGGTTACGAAGACGACACCGAGACGGCTTTCGTGGTGGACAACGACCGAGCCGAGATGCAGAAAGTCCCCTACGAGGCTCTTGCGCGGGCGCGCGCGTCCCGATCGTTCCCCGTGCCCACGAGGCACACCACGTACTTCGTGAACTGGCCCCAGATCCTGCCCGATCTCCGCCAGACTGCGGCTTCGGCCCTCGTGGCCTCGGTCGAAAACATGCAGGCGGCGACAACCGCGATTATTCCGGACGCGTCGGTGCTACCGCCGGATGCCGTTGCCGCTGCCGGGATCAGTGGAGTCACGGTCTTCGCCGAGGATGTCGACCGGTGGCCGGGGCTCATGCCCGAACCGGAACTGGACATCGCGCTGCGTTCTCTCCACGCCTTTGTAGAGAAGGCAGGCACGGGCGGCGGCCTGTTCCGCCGGTTGCAGGCACAGTTCTGTGGCGACGTGGCCCGGCTAACGGAGTCCGCGGAGATGGCGAAGGCCGGAACTGCGCTCTTGCGCTGCGCGGACACGTGGTCGGCTCTGGCTGCGGCCGGCCGTAGCGACGGATCGACGCTCGATCGCTGGCGACGGGTCAATGAACTCGCCGCGACGCTTCCCCGCGACGAAGGCCATGCCATCTCTCACATGCGCAAAGCGGCGGGGGAACTGGGGATGGGTGACCCATTGTAGGCAAGTCGGCGAACGCAGCAAGCGAGCACCACTGCCGGGTTGCAGCAGCAGATCTGCGGCCACCGCGGACGTAAAGGCGACCCGCTCTACGGGATCCGCACCATCATCCGCTGCGACCCGGCACGGCTGACCGAGCGGCAGTGGCGACGGTTCAATGACGCATTGGCCGCCGACCCCCGGCACGAGGAACTGTTCCTCGCCTGGCAGATCGCCCACGAACTCCGACAGGCCTACCACCACAAAGACCTGCCTGCCGGGCGCAGCGCTGCGGAGAAGATACTCGCGACCTTGCCGTCCTGCCCGATCCCAGAGATCGCCCGCCTCGGCCGCACTCTTCGCAAGTGGAAGGACTCCTTCCTCGCCTACTGGACCACTGACCGATCCAACAATGGTGGAACCGAAGCGATCAACGGCCTCATCGAACTCCACCGGCGCCTGGCCCGCGGCTACCGCAACCGCGACAACTATCGCCTGCGGATGCTCCTCATCGCCGGCGGGCTACGGACCTGACCCCACACTCAGATGCGAAGAGCCCCTTATCCGGCCCTTCCGGAATCAGAGTGCATTGATCCGGTCGTGAAGCTGACCGGAGTGGATCAGTGACCGCAAGATGTAGTGGTTGAGGTTCCGGAAGCCCAGGGCGATTCCGCGGAGGTGTTCGAGGCGCCCGTTGATGGCCTCGACGGGACCGTTGGAGGCACCCACGTCGAAGTACGCGAGGATCTCGCGGTGCCGCTTCCACAGCGACCGGCCGAGCTGGGCGAGCTCGGGTAGTTCCTTCGGAACGCCGGCCCGGATCGATTTGAGGAGCTTGTACATCGCGATCTTGCCCTCCCGCTTGCCCGAGGCCTCGTAGGCGGCGATGAGCCGCTGGTAGACGCCGTAGGTGACCTCCACCGCCGCGTGCGCATCGTTGGCCGTGAACGCTTTGAACAGGCGGGCCTTCTGCTTGTCGGTGAGCAGCTCGGCCCGGGTGTTCAACGTCCGGCGGATGCCGTACAGCGGATCGCCCGTGCGGCCCCGGTGCCCGGTGGTGGCCTGCTGGATGCGCTGGCGGCACACGGTGAGCTTGTCCGCGGCCAGGTGCACGACGTGGAAAGGATCCATCACCGTCCGCGCTTCGGGGACGGCTTTGGCTGCGGCGGTGTGATAGCCGGCGAACCCGTCCATTGTCACCACCTTGACCCGGTCACGGAACGCCTGGTCGCGCGCGTCGAGCCACTCGGTCAGGACCCTCGCCGAACGCCCCGGGACCATGTCCAGCAGGCGAGACGGGTCGGTGCCGTCCACCACCGGGGTCAGGTCGACCAGCACCGTCACAAACGAGCTGCTGCCGTCACCGCGCACGTGCTTCCACTTGTGCTCATCGACCCCTAGAACGCGCACCCCGTCGAAGTGTCCGGGCTGGTCGTAGACCATCGTGCGGATCTCGGAGACCGCCAGGTCGTTGACCAAATCCCAGCCAAGCCCGAGGGCCTTGGCCACCGCGGACACGCTGGTGCGGTCGACCGCCAGGCGCTGCAGAATCCAGCGGGTGCAACGGCGGGTGGTCTTGGCCCGCGGCTCGGCCAACGCCGGCATGCGTTGCTGGAAGATCCGCGTGACGCACTCGGTGTTGCCGCAGGTGAAGCGCGGTACCCGCACGTGCAGTCTGGTGGGATGGCCGACGATCGGCAGATCGGTCACCCGCCGCTCGATGTGGTCTCGTAGCCGGCCCACCACCCCGCACTCGGCGCAGATCGGATCCAGTGTGACCGGGGAGCAGAACAGGTGCGTGAGCTCGTCGGCCACGGCGGCGTCGGTGATGGTCACCCCCAACTCGACGGTGCGGCAGATGGTGTCGGCAAGCAGGCTGGCGGTAGCGTTCAAAGCGGGTCCTGGGGATGCGAAGTGCTGGTGTAGGAACTTGCATCTTCACACGCCCCAGGACCCCTACATCTTGTGCCTCACCGCATCACCGGCGAACCCCAGTTACGCACTCCGGATCCGGAAGGGCCCCTTATCCATGGGTGTGGGCTCGCGTGCACACCACGCGCGAGACCGCCGTTGGGGTGCTGCAGCAGGTACAGATCGCTGTGGTGGAAGTCCGAACGGATCGCGCCGGCCGATCGCGCCGACTCCACGAGTCTTTCAGCCGCGTGGAACGCCCGCCCGATCTCCGCCCGGAACAGCTCGGTTCCAGCATCCGGCGAGAGGATGACGTCGCTGAACCCGAGATTGAACCGCTGTGAGTGCGCCAATTGTGGCTGGTTGATCGACTACGAGGAGTCTGGGTCGGTGTCGAGTGAGTGTGCCGGTCGAGTGTGGTGTGCAATGGTATTCACCCCCTGCGGCAACATGACTGAGAATGCTCCACTCGATAATCATGGCGAGGAACTTCTATGGATCCTGTAGTCACAACCCTTGAGCTCCGCGGTGACGGTGTCACACTTGCCGCCGACCGGTGGGATCCACCGTCAACTGCGGGCGATTCAGACGTCAGCAGTAAAGGTGTGGTGCTGTTGCTGCACGGCGGCGGGCAGACCCGGCATTCCTGGCGAAACACCGGACGCAGGCTCGCGGCGGACGGCTGGTCCGCCCTCGCCCTGGATGCACGGGGGCATGGGCAGAGCCAATGGGCACCGGACGGGGACTATGGCATCGACGCTCTGGTCGCCGACCTGACCTCGGTCATCGGCGAGTTGGGGCAGACGCCGGTACTGGTCGGGGCCTCGATGGGCGGTATGACGTCGTTGATCGGACAAGGAGAGAATCCCGAGCTCGCTCGTGGTCTGGTGTTGGTCGATATCGCCCCGAAGGTCGAACCGGGCGGCACCGCGGAGATTATGGCGTTCATGCAAAGTGGCCTGGATGGTTTTGACAGCCTCGACGACGCTGCCGCAGCGATCGCAGCGTATACCCCGAACCGGGTCCGCACCCCCAACCCGCAGGGGCTGCGCAAGAACCTCCGTCTGCGCGATGGCCGCTGGTATTGGCATTGGGATCCGGCGTTTCTGCGCCAGGGCGACGAACCCACCCGCCAGACCGACTCGATCGTGCGATACGAACGCGCCCGGGACGCCGCAGCCGCGATTACCGTTCCCACGATGCTCGTTCGTGGAACACAATCAAACGTGGTCAGCGAAGAGGGCGCCAAAGAGTTGCTTGAGCTCATACCGACCGCCAGATTGATCGACGTCACCGGGTCCGGTCATATGGTCGCCGGCGACGACAACGATGTGTTCAGCGGCGGATTGAAGGGTTTTCTCGACAACGACGTTCTCGCATCGCGCCACTGACGCCGTCGAGGACTCGAACGTCACCGGCGGCGGGAGCTCACCTGGGTTGCGTATCGGTGCCGGTTGCATTGATGGCCGGATTCGCCCGCCCCCGCGGGCCGCTTCGCTGACAGCGGAGCTCGAGGACCGCTTCCCCGGATGTGGCCGCCCTGCGATCCCGGCTTCGATGTTGGCCACGAGCATGGACCGATAACCAGACTTTATGTAAAGCGGTCACGAGGTGAAGCCACCGAGCTCTCGCCCACCTGCCACGCCAGTAGCGAGGACGCTAAGCACATTCCGCATACCTACTAGCAGTCATCTCCTGCCGATCCGGCGGTGTCAGCCGCACCGCGTGCGCCCACCGGTTCGCCCTACTCGTCGCCGGTGAACTGTCTGACGGTGCGATCGGAGAAAACCGCTGCAACGAACCCCTCTGCGCTCGCGTCGGACCCCGGAGCCTCGTCGCCTCCACTCAATCAACGAACCGCCGCTACGACGTCGCCTGCGGATGAACCGTCAGACTCCACGAAGAGATAATGTCAGTGGTCGATGTTTCACTTGTGTGCCTGACGGCGTGCACCCGCTGTAGCCATCAACGGATCGTTTTGGTCATGGATGGTCCCGCTTTTCGAGGAAACGATTGAAGTGACGATCGAAGAGGACATACGCGACTGGGCGCTAACAAGGCCCGCGTGGCAACAGGACGTACTGATCGCCCTGTCGCACGGCGAAACGTACGACGATCCCGATGTCGTCGCGAAGCTCGCCGACCGTCTCCAGGAGCGGGGCAGTGCAACGCCCAACGAAGCTGCCCGAAACCTCACCCTCGGCGCGACCGAAGCGAGGCAGGTCTGGCTCAAGAGAATCTGCGGCGGCAATAGCGTCAACGCACTTGCCGCTGACCAGACACTGGCGTTTGAGCCCGCAGGACTAACGATCAGTTACGGCAACAATGGCGCTGGCAAATCCGGATACGCACGCATCATCAAAGCAATGGTTGCTGCGCGCCACTCCTCGCTCGTCCTACCAGACGTATATCGAGACGGCTCACCTGACCCGAGCGCTGAACTCGAGTACTCGGTAGACGGCCAGCCGTTCTCAGTGAAGTTCCCCGCCGATCCTCCGGTGCCGGATCTTCAGCAAGTTCGCTTTTACGACGAGCACTGCGGCGACGAGTACCTGCTCCGCGACTCGACCGTTACCTACCGCCCCTCTGCCCTCACCGTGCTAGACGGTCTCATCACCGTGTGTGGGATGGTTCGCGAGGAATTGCAGCGGCGCATTGCCGAAAGTAATCAGAAGCGCCTGAACCTCACCCTCCCCCAAGGCGCCGCTGGGAACACCTTCTTATCTCACCTGTCGGCCATTACAACTGACCTGGACATTGAGAACGCCTGCTCGTTTACATCCGAGGACGCCGATAACCTCGGCAAGGCGATTCAGGAAGTCGCACGGTTGGAGACGAGCGACGCCTCCAAAGAGCGTGTGCGCCTTCAGGCCGATGCCAGCCACGCCATGACTCTGAAAGCTGCGATCGCTGAGTTAGAAGACACCCTGAGCGCTGATCGCCTCACTGCGATCGAAAAGCTCAAGGACAACGCCCTGACCAAACGCTCTGCAGCAAATCTCGCAGCAGAGACATCCTTCGACGACGAGCCGCTGTCTGGAGTTGGTTCGGAGACCTGGCGGACACTATGGCGCGCTGCCCGTGACTATGCAGTCTCCGTCCCCGGCCATGAGCACGAGTTCCCCGAGGTCGGTGACGACGCCCGCTGCGCACTTTGCCAACAGCCACTTAGCGACGACGCCAAGGTGCGTTTCACTCGCTTCAACGCCTACATGACTGACACCACCGAGAGAGACGCCGTCGCAGCCGAGCACCTCTACGAAGAGGCGCTCGCCGGTCTCCGGGGACTGCATTTCTCTACCCAGACGATCGCGACCGCACTGACCGCACTCGGTACCCACGACGAGGCGCTGGCTAATGCTGCCCAGCGCCAACTACTCATGCTTGAGAAGCATCGCAACGAGGCACTGAAACACTTCGCGGCGAGTGGAGAGCCCTCGGCGCCGCTTACCGCGAACACCATCGCTACACGACTTGAGGAACTTACGAAGTCTTTGACCGCCAAAGCCGAGGCGACAGACGTCGCTGGTTTCCAGGCAACGTTGACTGCGGCAAAGTCCATCCGAAACGAGCTGGAAGCCTCTCGGCTGCTGAGCGAAAACAAGGATCAGATTAAGACCGAAGTCATTCGGCTTGAGGATTTCGGAAATCTCAACGCTGCCCTTTCCGCGACTGACACCAAGGGCATTACGCGCAAGGCAACCGACCTCACGAGCACCTACGCCACCAAACAGATCCGCGACCACTTCACCTATGAAACTGCTCGTATGCACCTAGAGAAGGTGACGCTCAAGGATCGGGGCGGACAGAAGGGACTGGTTCGTCAGATCCCAGCGCTTGTCGGTGTTCGGCACAAGGACGGTAGCGCCCGCGCAGTGCTAAGCGAGGGCGAGCAGACGGTGCTGGGTCTAGCCGGCTTCTTCACCGAAGCAGAGTTTGATCCCTCTAAGTCAGCCGTCATCTTCGATGACCCCGTGACCTCACTAGATCACGTACGGCGGGACAAAGTAGCGGACCGGCTCGTCCAGTTCGCCAAGTCGCGGCAGGTCATTGTCTTCACCCACGACATTGCATTCCTGACCGACCTCCTTAAGTCAGCGGACTCCGCCGAAGTCGAGGTATATCACCGCACCATCCAGCGGCGTGGCACGGTTCCCGGGTATGTCGCGGAAGGCTTGCCGTGGAAGGCTCAGGATATTGGGCTGAGGCTGAATACAATCCAGAATGAGATTACGAAGCTTACCAAGGACCGACAGGACCTAGACGACGACGAATACGAGCAGCGCGTCAACAAAATCGCGGGTTATCTGTCGGAGGCATGGGAGCGCACGGTGACAAGCGAGATCGTCAATCGCGTGTACGACAGGAGTAAGTCCGAAGTACGCCCCCTGATGGTACGAATGCTCGCCAAAATCTCCGACACAGATACCACCGAGTACCAAGAAGGCTACGGCAAAACGTCTAAGTGGGCTCTCCGACACGACAAGGCGGAAGAAACCAACTATGTTGCGCCGGAGCCCAACGAACTTGAGGCCGAATACGACCGCCTAAGGACCTGGCACAAGCGCATCAGGAGCTACCAGAACCAGAAGTAGACGGGCCTACTTCCCTCGTCGCGATTGACTACAGAGGCGAGGCGTCCTGGCGATGTGGTCTAGCACGACCTCGACCACATCGCCGACCCTGAAGCGCTCACATGCACCCCGACCCACGCTTCGTGATCTCCCAACACCACCAGCGCCACCGCAACAGTGACACAAACTAGCGCCTGCCTCCCTACATCGAGCTGTAGTCACACCGACCAGCTACGGAAGATAATCACCTCGATGGCCGCAATGCCCGATACAGCGTAGAGCGGCCGACCCCGAGATCTCGGGCGATTGCTGATGGCCCCTCCCCCGCCTCGATGCGGGCGCGGGCCTTGTTGATCTGCTCGTCGGTCAGGACTCGTTTGCGTCCCTTGTACTTACCCTTCGCTTTGGCGATGGCGATGCCCTCGGCTTGGCGTTCACGGATGATGGCCCGCTCGAACTCAGCGAACGCACCGAGCAGCGAGAGCATCAGGTCGGCTCGAGGATCCTGGGCGCCAGCGGCGTAGGTCGCGCGTTCGTGGACGAACTCCACACTCGCGCCCTTCGCGGTGATCTCGCCAACGATCTGCTTCAAATCAACCAACGAACGAGCGAGACGGTCCATCGACGCAACAACCAGCTCATCACCATCTCGCAGATACCCGATGCACTCTTCGAGCTTCACCCGGTCCGCGCGCGAGCGAGCCGACTGCTTCTCGACGTAGACCCGGTCGCACTCCCCCACCGCCTCGAGCTGACGCGCCTCGTTCTGATCCGCGGCCGACACCCGCACGTACGCCACCCGCTGCCCACGAGGGCGCGAGACCCGGCGAGCCGGCTTCGGAGCCGGCCTTGGCTTCGGCGTTACCTCGACGACGTTCTCCGAGTCCGTCGACTCCACCC
>NZ_JAALED010000573.1:34179-37440 GCF_014145155.1 Dietzia sp. B19
CGCCCGGTTCAAGAGCGTCCCGATCCGATCAGCCATCGAAAGACCCTTTCGCCCGGAAACCTGCATCAATAGATCCTAGACCCGACGGGAAGGCGTTTCATAAGTATCGAACTAGACCCTGTGACACAGCAGCGATGGTTGGCGGCATATCGTCCCGCACGGGTGTACCCAAAAGAGACTAGTCGGAGCCTCACTTGCCGACGTGTGAACCGAACCGATATTCGGTGAGTTCTCCCGGCGCCTGGTGGCAGTAAAGTGCCTGGCAGCCCGAACTTTCCGCGCCGACGCCGATGGGCTCCGCCAGATGCACGCCTGGCGTAGTTCTTCAGTAGTGAACGCCGGACGCAACTGCCCAAGAGTGAGTACCAACGACGATGTGACAATGCTGCGAAGCTTGGATAGTATGCAGATGAGCAATGAGTCGGCCCTCTGGGCTTACGCCCCGACAGTCGGCCAGGCCCCTCGGTGTAGCTACGGCAGCCAGGGGCTGCTCTTTTTTGTGCCTCGCCTAGTCCCCAGCCTCAAGAAAATACACTTGAGGCTTCACGATCTCGAAGAGCTCGTTGGTGCCGTCTGTGTGAGTGATGGTTCGGCGGAACGCGGATGACACGAGATCTGGAAGCCACAGCAGCCGCTCGGCACTCGGAGAGGTCTGCAGGAGTCGCGTATTTCGTGGGATCCGATTTTCGCGGATCAATTCTTTGTGGTTCTTGTCATCCTTATTCCGGAAGTTTCTCTGGTTACGCTCTTCGAGGATGAGCAACTCTATAGGGCTCCAACTGCCGGCCCGGCCAGCGGCGAGTTCTTCCGCCAACGACCGATAGCAGGCGCGGCGAGCGTCTTCTGCGTCATGGTCGACGGGGTCTACGGACACCTGATGGGCAATCACGCAGGTCTCCTTCCCGTCAGCGAGATACCCGAGCATGTCCTCAGTAGCCCGTCGCCCTCCTGCCGTGAGCAGAGCCTCGGTGGTGTGCCAGTGCGTCGAGCCCGCAATCTCGAGAAGCCCTCCGCGCAACTCGTCCATGTCATCTTGAGCAACTACAACCGCGGTGAAAAGATAGAACGTCTTGCGGTGGTGCCCTATCGGATCCGGCGCCTGATAGGACTCGTCGAGGTAGGCGACGTGACTCTTTGTTCGGCGGTACGCCTCGGCGACAATCGACGCCTTGCGGTCAGAGAAGCCCATCTGGGGCATCTTAGACTCGCGCCGGCAGCGCACCTTCGACTCGGCCACAATGTACACACCGCAAACATTGCAACGACAGGCTTCTCCCTACGAGGGTGTCAGGTGCGATTTTTCCTAGTCGTCCTGCTTCTTCTTCGCCTCAATCAGTCGGACGGCGCGTGCGTTAACGCGATCCGAGATCAAGGGAAGGAGGCGGAGCACAAAGTGCCCGGCCCCAAGTAGCAGGACGGCCGCGAGGTCCAGCTTGTCGACGACGTCGAGAACCTGCATATCGCAACCTCCCCTCATGGTGGAGAGATGCCACGCCTGGCCGATTGCCAGGCTGAGTGCCGCGGCCAGATACTGGCCAGCGACCTGAACTGCGCCTGGGCGCAGGCTGCCAGCGTCATAGCCAGCAGGTTGTTGCGGCGAGCAAAATGACGAAAACCCGGTCGATGACCGGGTTTTTGAGCGCATGAATCCGCAACAAGAGAAATATAGCATTTCGACTGTCAAACTCGGCGAATACTCCAAGTCCAGTCGTTGCGCGAGAATA
Source organism: Dietzia sp. B19 (assembly GCF_014145155.1). Taxonomy (NCBI): domain Bacteria; kingdom Bacillati; phylum Actinomycetota; class Actinomycetes; order Mycobacteriales; family Dietziaceae; genus Dietzia; species Dietzia sp. B19. The sequence goes on from NZ_JAALED010000573.1 coordinate 35,904, forward strand.
AGCAGTCTCTAGCGGTGCGTCCGGGAACTTCCTGACGGGGAATGACGGACAATCAGAGCAACCCCACCACTTGCATCCTGAAAGGTTGCTCACGTGTCATCGCCTTGGCTCACTACTGCTGTTTCGGAGTTCGGGCAGCGTTGCAAAGCCAAGTTGGCCGGTCCGGGTGAGGCAGAAGCGGCGATCCGGGCTCCGATCGAACAGTTACTCGCCGCCGCTGGCGAGCACCTTTCCTTGGATGTGGTCCCACACGACGAGGTCCGCGACGACGACCGCGGCGTTCGTCCCGACTACGCGATCAGCGTCGGCGGTGCGATCACTGGGTACGTCGAGGTCAAGAAGCCTGGCGCCAACTTAGACCCGGTCTCCATGCGAGGCCACAACCTCAAACAGTGGACGAGGCAGAAGGACCTCCCGAACCTGATCTACACCAATGGCACGGAGTGGCGGCTCTACCGCGATAGCGAGCCGGTCGGAGATCCGATACACCTTGCCGGCGGGCCGCTCCGCACGGCTGGAGCGGAGCTTTCCGCGCCCGCAGAGTTCGAGCAGTTCCTGACCGACTTCCTGCGGTGGGAGCCAGCGCCCATCACCAGCGTGATCGCTCTCGTTCGGGCTATCGCGCCGCTGACTCGACTTCTGCGCGGTGAAGTCTTGGACCAGCTCGCCACCGAGCAGCGCAAGATCAAGGCGGGAGCTCGACGCGAAGATCAGCCATTCCATGGACTCGCCAGGGACTGGCGACACCTGCTATTTCCGACCGCTGACGACGCGACCTTCGCCGACGGCTACGCGCAAACCGTCACGTTCGCCCTCCTCCTCGCCCGAACCGAAGGCATCACACTCGCCGATACCGGCGGCCTGCACGCAGTGGGCACGAAACTTGCGGGACAACACTCCCTCATGGCCCGAGCGCTTCAACTGCTGACCGACTACGTCGCAGCTGACTTCAAGGTCACCATCGACCTCCTGGTGCGTGTCATCGACGCCGTGCAGTGGCCGAAGGTCCGCGCCGGCCGCCGCGACACCTATCTCCACCTGTACGAAACCTTCCTCGACGTCTACGACCCGCAGCTGCGGCAAAAATCCGGTTCGTACTACACACCACGTGAAGTGGTCGAGCAAATGGTCCGCCTCACCGAAGAAGTCCTGGAAACACGATTGGGTAGAACCGCAGGATTCGCCGACCCGGATGTGGTCGTGGCCGACCCCGCGATGGGCACGGGCACATTCCTACACACGATCATCGAGCACGTCGCGGCCCGAGTGGCCGAGCGAGACGGGCAGGGCGCCGTTGCGGGGGCAGTAAGCCAACTCGCCAAGCGGCTTGTCGGATTCGAACTCCAGACGGGCCCATTCGCCGTCGCCGAACTGCGTGCCACCGACCTACTCACCGATCTCGGTGCCAACCTCCCACCGGCAGGCCTGGGAATGTACGTCACCGACACCCTCGACGACCCCCACGCCGAACAGACCCAACTCGGATCTGGCCTTGAGTTGATCAGTCGGTCTAGCCCCGCTGATTCACGGGCCGGTG
>NZ_JAALED010000076.1:0-6576 GCF_014145155.1 Dietzia sp. B19
GCGCAGGTCAGATCGACCATGTCGGGCGGGCCACCCCCGTCGAGGATCTCGACGCACTCGGCCACCTCGAGGGCGTTGCCCACCGCCCGACCCAGCGGCGTGTGGTTGGCGGTCACCAGGGCGCTGGTCCGGACGCCGGCGGCCGTGCCGATGGCGACCATCACCCGGGCCAGCTCGTCCGCATCCGCGCGGTCGGGCCGGAAGGCACCGGATCCGCACTTGACGTCGAGCACCAGCGCGCCCGTGCCCTCGGCGATCTTCTTGCTCATGATCGACGCCGCCAGCATGGGGATGGACGGGACGGTCCCGGTGACGTCCCGTAGGGCGTAGAGGGCCCGGTCGGCGGGCGCGAGATCGGCTCCGGCCGCGCAGATCACGGCCCCGGTCTCCTCGAGGATCCGGCGCCTGGTGGCGGCGTCCAGGTCGGCGCGCCAACCGGGGATCGCCTCGAGTTTGTCGAGGGTCCCTCCCGTATGACCGAGCCCGCGCCCCGAGAGCTGGGGCACCGCCAGCTCCCAGGTCGCCAACAGGGGGGTCAGCACGAGCGTCACCGAGTCGCCCACACCGCCGGTCGAGTGCTTGTCCACCGTGGGGACGCGACGACCGGCGCGCGTCAGGTCGGACAGGTCCAACCGGGTGCCGGAGTCGACCATCGCCGCGGTCCAGCGGGCGATCTCGCGATCGGTCATGCCCCGGAAGTAAACCGCCATCGCCAACGCGGACATCTGCTCGGGGGGCACCACACCGCGGGTGTACCCGTCGACGATCCAGGCGATCTCGTCGTCGTCGAGCTCGTTGCCGTCGCGCTTGGCCTCGATGATCCGCACGGCGTCGATCGACCGGGTCACGTCAGGTCCTCCGGCCCGAAGGCGTCCGGCAGGAGCTCGCCCAGGCGGACGGGGCCGCGGGCGGTGTGGACGACCAGGTCCGGGCCGCCGTGTTCGTGGAGGAGTTGGCGGCACCGCCCGCACGGTGAGAGCGGGTCACCGTCGTGGCCGACGACGACGAGCTCGAGCAGTCTCCCGCCACCCGTGCGGTGGAGGTCGGACACGAGCGAGCATTCCGCGCAGAGTGTGAGCCCGTAGGAGGCGTTCTCGACGTTGCACCCGGTTACGATCCTGCACTCGTCGCCGCCGGGTTCCGACGCCAGGGCGGCGGCCCCCACCCCCAATCCTGAGTACGGCCGGTAGGCGTTCCGGGCGGCCGCCAGCGCGGCTTCGCGCAAACCGCTGCGGGCCGCGTTCCTCTGTGCTGCGGTTTCGTTGACAGACACCCTTTTCTACCCTCCGGCAACTTTGATTAGGGTCCCCTAACAGGCATTACCCGTTCGGACCACCGTACCCACCCTGCTTCTCGTCCGCGTCCTCTCAGGTCTAAAGTCCTAGTAGGCGCCCGCTGTGCTCTCGGGCAGGGAACGCGCGCCGATGGCACCACGCCCAGACGATTCGGAGGCACGACAAGCCCATGAGTACTGCGCAGGCGCCGGCGCGTCCGGCCCCCAATAAGAAGATCAGCATCTACAAGGGTGACCCGGGGATGTGGTCGTGGGTCGCGCACCGCATCTCGGGCGTGGCGATCTTCTTCTTCCTCTTCGTGCACGTGCTGGACACCTCGCTCGTCACGGTGAGCCCGGAGACCTACAACGCGGTCATCGACTCGTACAAGACCCCGATCGTCGGGCTCCTGGAGGTCGGCCTGGTCGCGCTGGTCCTCTTCCACGCACTCAACGGTCTGCGCATCGTCGCCATCGACTTCTGGTCCAAGGGCGCGAAGTACCAGCGCCAGATGCTCTGGGCCGTCCTGGCGATCTGGGTCGTGGTCTTCGCCGCGGCGACCGCCCGCCTCCTCTTCCTTCTCTTCCAGCACATCTAAGGAGAACGATCACCATGGCAGACGCACCTGTTCTCCAGACGTCATACGATCGCCCCGCCTCGCTCGCCCAGCCGCGCTCCCCGCGCCTGCGCTCACGCGGCAACTTCGAGCGCACCGCGTGGATCTTCATGCGCGCCTCGGGCGTCGCGCTGGTCATCCTCACGCTCGGCCACCTCACCGTGGGCCTGATGATCGACGAGGGAGTCCACCGCATCGACTGGGCCTACGTCGCGGATCGCTGGCAGAGCCCGTTCTGGGCCACGTGGGACCTCCTCATGCTCTGGTTGGCACAGCTCCACGGCGCGAACGGCGTCCGGACGGTCATCGCGGACTATTCGCGCAAGGACTCGACGCGGTTCTGGCTCAACGCGATCCTCATCGCCGCGACCGTCCTCGTCCTGGCCCTGGGCACCTACGCCCTCTTCGGCCTCGCCTACGACGTCTGATCGACGCCTGCGGACCGTTCCACTTCGAAAGCGAGCACTGAGAATCCCATGACCGATCGTCAGGTCCACCAGCACCAGTACGACGTGGTAATCGTCGGCGCCGGCGGCGCAGGCATGCGCGCGGCCATCGAGTCGGGCCCGCGGACCCGTACCGCAGTCCTCACCAAGCTCTACCCCACCCGCTCCCACACCGGCGCCGCCCAGGGCGGCATGTGCGCCGCCCTCGCGAACGTCGAGGAGGACAACTGGGAGTGGCACACGTTCGACACGGTCAAGGGCGGCGACTACCTCGTCGACCAGGACGCCGCGGAGATCATGGCCAAGGAGGCCATCACCGCGGTCATCGACCTGGAGAACATGGGCCTGCCGTTCAACCGCACGCCCGAGGGCAAGATCGACCAGCGTCGTTTCGGTGGTCACACCCGCGACCACGGCAAGGCGCCCGTGCGACGGGCCTGCTACGCCGCCGACCGCACGGGTCACATGATCCTGCAGACGCTCTACCAGAACTGTGTGAAGCACAACGTGGAGTTCTTCAACGAGTTCTACGTGCTGGACCTCTGCCTCACCGAGACCCCCGAGGGCCCCGTCGCCACCGGGTGCGTCGCCTACGAGCTCGCCTCCGGCGACCTTCACGTCTTCCACTCCAAGGCCACCGTCTTCGCGACCGGTGGTTCGGGACGGATGTTCAAGACCACCTCCAACGCCCACACCCTCACCGGTGACGGCATGGCCGTGGTCTTCCGCAAGGGCCTGCCCCTGGAGGACATGGAGTTCCACCAGTTCCACCCGACGGGACTCGCGGGCCTGGGCATCCTCATCTCCGAGGCCGTCCGCGGCGAGGGCGGCATCCTGCGCAACGCGGACGGCGAGCGCTTCATGGAGCGCTACGCCCCCACCATCAAGGACCTCGCGCCGCGTGACATCGTCGCCCGCTCGATGGTCCTCGAGGTGCGCGAGGGCCGCGGCGCCGGGCCCGAGAAGGACTACGTCTACATCGACGTGACCCACCTCGGCGCGGACGTGCTCGAGGAGAAGCTCCCCGACATCACCGAGTTCTCCCGCACCTACCTGGGTGTCGACCCGGTCACCGAGCTGGTCCCGGTGTTCCCCACCTGTCACTACGTCATGGGCGGAATCCCGACCAACGTCAAGGGTGAGGTCCTCCGCACCAACGACGACGTGGTGCCCGGTCTCTACGCCGCCGGCGAGTGCGCGTGCGTGTCCGTGCACGGGTCCAACCGCCTGGGCACCAACTCGCTGCTGGACATCAACGTGTTCGGCCGCCGGGCGGGGATCGCCGCCGCGGACTACGCTGCAGGCCACGACTTCGTCGAACTCCCCGAGGAGCCCGAGAAGATGGTCCGTGAGTGGATGGAGAGCATGCTCGCCGACCACGGCGCGGAGAACGCCAACGACATCCGGACCGAGATGCAGGCCATGATGGACGACAAGGCGTCGGTGTACCGCACCGAGCAGTCGCTCACCGAGGCCCGTGACGAGCTCCGCGCCCTGAAGAAGCGCTACGCCGACGTGACCGTCAGCGACAAGGGCAAGCGGTTCAACACCGAACTCCTCGAGGCCGTCGAGCTGGGCTTCCTCCTGGAGCTGGCGGAGGTCACGGTCGTGGGAGCGCTCAACCGCAAGGAGTCCCGTGGCGGACACGCCCGCGAGGACTACCCGGACCGCAACGACGACGAGTTCATGAAGCACACGATGGCGTTCAAGGACGGCCTCGGCCTCCTCTCCGAGATCCGGCTGGACTGGAAGCCGGTTGTGCAGACCCGCTACGAGCCGATGGAGCGTAAGTACTGATGACCACCGCAGTCGACACCACCAAGGCCACCGACGGCAAGGACCCGGGCTCGAACCGCCCGGTGCCGCCCGGCTCCACCATGGTCACGCTCAAGATCGCCCGGTTCAACCCGGAGGATCCGGACTCGGCGGGTTGGAAGGAGTACGAGGTCCCGGCCCTGCCGTCGGACCGTCTGCTCAACCTGCTGATGTACGTGAAGAACTACATCGACGGCAGCCTCGCGTTCCGCCGGTCGTGCGCACACGGCATCTGTGGGTCGGACGCCATGCTGATCAACGGGGTCAACCGCCTGGCATGCAAGGTCCTCATGAAGGACATGCTCCCCAAGGACGGCAAGTCCATCACCATCACCATCGCCCCGATCCGCGGGCTGCCGGTGGAGAAGGACCTGTACGTCGACATGGAGCCGTTCTTCAAGTCGTTCCGTGACGTCATGCCGTACCTCATCACGTCCGGGAACCAGCCGACCGCCGAGCGGATCCAGTCCCAGACGGACCGGGCCCGCTTCGACGACACCACCAAGTGCATCCTCTGCGCCTGCTGCACGACCTCGTGCCCGGTGTTCTGGGCGGACGGGTCGTACTTCGGCCCGGCGGCGATCGTCAACGCGCACCGGTTCATCTTCGACTCCCGTGACGAGGGTGCCGCCGAGCGTCTGGAGATCCTCAACGACGCCGAGGGGGTCTGGCGGTGCCGCACGACCTTCAACTGCACCGACGCGTGCCCCCGCGGCATCCAGGTGACCAAGGCGATCCAGGAGGTCAAGCGCGCCCTGCTGTTCGCGCGCTGACCTTCCCCGGTCTCCCCGGCGGGGCCGCACCTTCCCTGAGCGGAGGGTGCGGCCCCGCTGGTATTTGCCGGAAGCGCACCCGCGCCTGCCCTCCTCCCCAACATCCGCCCCCGTCGATGAACGCCCGCGTGCGCCGAAGTGACCGCGGGAGTTCATCGAGAGGAGCGCCTGCGGTGGGAACGCCCATCCGCACCCGCGCCTGCCGAGCACAAATCCGACGCAGACGCGGGCCACACCCCCGGGCGGGTCCCGTCCGGAACGGTCCCGCCCGGACGTAGACTCGGTACCCGTGACCCGCCCACGACGTCGCCCAGCGCTGAGAACCGTCGGCCTCGTCACGGCCGCTCTCGTGGGAGTGGGGCCCCTCGCCTTCGCCGGTCCCGCTACGGCCGTGGAGCCTGAGCGATCGACCGCACTCACCGAGCCTCCCCCGGCCGCGGTGTTGCCGTCGACCACCTCGCTCGAGTACTTCGACACCCCCCGCGACCTCACCGGGTGCCCGTACCGCACCTCCCCGCCCGCACCCGTCGACGAATCCGAGGTCCCTCTGCCCGGTCGGTCCTCGCCCGCGCCTCCTCCGGTGCCCGAGACGCCTGCAGGCGGCGACGCCCTGGCCGGGTGTGACGTCGTGGCGCCGGACGGGTTCGAGGTGCCCCGCGACGTCACCGCCAGCGCGTGGATGATCTCGGATCTGGACACGGGCGAGGTGGTGGCCGCACGCGATCCCCATGGCCGCTACCGCCCGGCGAGCCTGATCAAGACCCTGCTCGCCACCGTGGCCCTGGACACCCTGGACGAGGACCGCGTCATCGAGGTGACCGACGAGGACCTCCTGGGCGCAGAGGGCAGCCTGGTGGGTATCGGCCCGGGCGGTCAGTACTCGGTCGACCGCCTGGTGCGAGGCCTGCTCATGTCGTCGGGCAACGACGCCGCCCTCGTGCTCGCGCGGCGGATGGGCGGGGTCGACAAGACCCTGGAGGCGATGAACGCCCACGCGGCCGGGCTCGGCGCCGTGAGCACCCACGCCGCCACCGTGAACGGTCTGGACGGGCCCGGGATGATGTCGACGGCGTACGACCTGTCGCTCATCTTCCGCGACGCCATGACCCGCCCCGGGTTCGCCCGCATCGTGGGCACAGAGATGTCCGGGTTCCCCGGGTATCCCGCGGGAGAGGGCGCGGGCGCACCCGATCCGGCCTCCGCGCCGGCCCTCACCGGTCCGACCACACGCGGGGACGGGACCGTGGTCAACCCGGGTTTCGAGCTGGCCAACGACAATCAGCTGCTCTACAACTACCCGGGTGCGATCGGCGGCAAGACCGGCTTCACCGACGACGCCCGACACACGTTCATCGGGGCGGCCGAGCGGGACGGGCGACGACTGGCGGTGGTTCTTCTCGACGGCACCCGTGTGCCCGCGTCGCCGTGGGAACAGGCAGCACTGTTGCTCGACTCCGGCTTCGGCACCGACGACTCCGTGGGGCGCCTGGTGACGGGACCGCCGGCCGGTCCGGGATCGGGGACCGAGCACCTGGCCTCCGGCCCTCTCGGTGCCGTCGGCGGGGCCGGCCAGCTCGACTCGTCCAGCACGAGGGGGTCCGTGATCGTCCGGTACGGCCCGTGGCTGGCGGTGGGCGCGGCGGGGTTGGTCG
>NZ_JAALED010000077.1:0-16131 GCF_014145155.1 Dietzia sp. B19
GCGACGATAGCGATCGTCATCGTGGCGCAGGTCGGCGTCCTCGTCGGCGCCGGCGGATGGATGCCGTTCGCCGCCCCGACGCTGTGGGCGATGAGCGGCGGCAGCGGGGTGTCGCCGCTGCAGCTCGCCCTGGTCGGGGTGATCCCGCTGGTCTCCACCGCGCTCACGGTCGCGACATGGCGGAGGCTCCAGCTCGACCGCTGAGGGGCGCTGCTGAGGGGCGATGCCGAGGGGTGAGACCGAGCGACTCGACGCCGGGGAGCCCGAGGGGCTCCGACGCCGGGGACCCCACGATCCCCCGGGGGCCGGCACACCACACTGGAACGCGTTCTCGAAAACGCACCCCGAGCGCATCGGGGGTCCTACAGTAGACAGGTGTCTGTTCGCGCGTCCGTTGCGACAGGATCCCACCCGGTGACACCCAGGAGACCGCCCATGACCACCTCCCTCGACCGCGACGCCTTTCTGATCGGCACCGAGTGGCGCTCTCCCGCGACGGACAGCGTCATCGAGGTGATCAGTCCCCACACCGAGGAGATGGTCGCCCGCGTCCCGGAGGGCTCGGTCGCCGACATGGACGCCGCCGTGGCCGCGGCGCGGGAGGCGTTCGACTCGGGTCCGTGGCCGCGGATGAGTCCCCAGGAGCGGATCGAGGTGGTCGCCCGTCTCTCGGCCCTCTACGCCGCACGGCTGGACGACATGGCGACCCTGATCTCCACCGAGATGGGGTCACCGATCTCGTTCAGCAAGCTGGCCCAGGCCCCCGCCCCGTGGATGCAGATCGAGGCGTTCGTCAGCATCGCCCGCGAGTTCCCGTGGGAGGAGACCCGGCCGGGCGTGCTCGGCGGGGAGGTGCTGGTCCGCCACGAGCCGGTGGGCGTGGTCGCGGCGATCCCGCCGTGGAACGTCCCCCAGTTCACCGTGCTGTCCAAGCTGATCCCGGCGCTGCTCACCGGCTGCACGATCGTGATCAAGCCGGCCCCCGAGACCCCGCTCGACACCTACCTGCTGGGTGAGCTGCTGATCGAGGCCGGGGTGCCGGCGGGCGTGGTGAGCATCGTGGCCGGCGGCCGCGAGGTGGGGGAGCACCTGGTGCGTCACCCCGGGGTCGACAAGGTGGCCTTCACCGGGTCCACCGCGGCGGGCCGGAAGATCGGGGCGATCTGCGGCGAGCAGCTCAAGCGGTGTTCGCTGGAGCTCGGGGGCAAGTCCGCGGCGATCGTGCTGGACGACGCCGACCTGGCGAGTGTGGTCGAGGGGATCAAGTTCCTGGGCGTCATGAACTCGGGGCAGGCGTGCGTGGCGCAGACCCGGATCCTGGTGAGCCGGGAGCGGCACGACGAGGTCGCCCGGGCACTGGCCGAGGGGATCGGGTCGATGGTCGTCGGTGACCCGCTGGATCCCGCCACGGAGATCGGGCCGATGGTGGCGCAGAGGCAGCAGGAGCGCGTGTCCTCCTACATCGAGCTCGGGCAGCAGGAAGGTGCACAGCTCCTCACCGGCGGGACCGGCCGCCCGGACGGTCTGGACACCGGCTGGTACGTCCAGCCGACCGTGTTCGCCGGGGTCGACAACTCCATGCGGATCGCCCAGGAGGAGATCTTCGGGCCGGTCCTGTCGGTGATCGCGTACGACGACGTCGACGACGCCGTCCGCATCGCCAACGACTCGGAGTACGGACTGGCGGGCACGGTGTGGACGGCGGACCGGGAGGCGGGGCTGGGCGTGGCCCGCCGGGTCCGCACCGGGACCTACGGGGTCAACACGTACACGATGGACTTCTCGGCCCCGTTCGGCGGTTTCAAGGCATCGGGGGTCGGCCGCGAGTTCGGCCCCGAGGGCCTGGCGCAGTACACGGAGGTCAAGTCCGTCTACCTCGACGCGCCCGCGGCCGGCGCCTGATCTCGCCGTGGCCGGGGAGGGGACATCGCCGCTACAGGTGCGGGACGCCGACCGGGTCCGCACCCTGACGCTCGCGCGACCGGAGGCGCTCAACGCGTTCGACGAGGGGCTGTACGACGCGCTCACCGTCGCGCTGCACGAGGCGTCGGCCGATCCGACGGTGGCGGTGGTGCTGCTCACCGGGCAGGGCCGGGCGTTCAGTGCCGGGACCGACCTGGTCGAGATGGCCGAGCGGGTCACCAATCCCGACTCCGTCCCTGGTGAGCACGGGTTCATCGGCCTGATCGACGCCCTGGCCGCGTTCGACAAGCCCCTGGTCCTGGCGATCAACGGGCTCGGCCTCGGGATCGGCACGACCGTGATCGGGTTCGCCGATCTTGCCTTCATGGCCGACGACGCCCGCCTCAAGTGCCCCTTCACCAGCCTCGGGGTGGCGCCGGAGGCCGCCTCGAGCTACCTGCTCCCTCGGCTCGTGGGTCGTCAGAACGCCGCCTGGGTGTTGCTGTCCTCCGAGTGGATCAGCGCCGCCGAGGCCCACGAGATGGGCCTGGTGTGGCGTCTGTGTCCTGCAGAGGAGCTACTCACGGTGGCCACCGAGCACGCCACGCGCCTGGCGAGGCTGCCGATCTCGAGTCTGCGGGCGGTCAAGCGGACGATGGTCGAGCCGCTGGCCCGCCAGATCGCCGAGGCGCGTGAACGCGAGAACCAGTGCTTCGCCGAACTCATGGGCGGGCCCGCGAACTCCGAGGCCCTGGCCGCGTTCGCCGAGGGACGGCCCGCGGACTTCACCGCGCTCCCCGACGGGGCGTGATCAGTTCGCGGCCCTGAACCGCCCCGGCCGCGCGCGGGACCGGGTTAGAGTCGGGGCGTCCCTCCGGCTCCGTGGACCTTGGAATGCGGGTGAGTCGGGCGTATCAACGCATACCGCCACCGTGCCGTTCGATATGAGCGAGGCGTCACTCCAGTCAGTCATCCCCTGATGGAGGCGTCATGTGCACCAAGATTCCATACCCTAATCGTTTGCAGGCGTATCGAGCCGTTGAGAAGCTCCGTGAGAAGGGGCAGCAGGCTCGATCAATCCATCCTTGTTTTGAGAACCACAAGGGCCACTGGCACGTGACAAGCATGCGTGGTCGCAACTGGTAGAGATGGCGGTCGATAAGTAATCCGTCGCCGTTCCGAGTCACGGGACCCGAATGAACTGGAGGGTGCCGTTGTCCGTCCGGTGGCGAACCGACTCGCGATCGGTCGACGTGGTGGTGATCGGTGCGGGGCAGGCCGGACTGTCCGCCGGGTACCACCTGCAGCGCCGGGGCTTCGTCCCCGCCGACCGGTCCACCGCCGGCGATCGGACCTACGTCATGCTCGACGGCGAGGACGGCCCCGGCGGGGCGTGGCGGCACCGGTGGGAGTCGCTCACCATGAGCACCGTCAACGGGATCTTCGGGCTCCCGGGCGTCCCGGTGCCCGAGGTGGATCCCGCACTGCCCAGCCGGGAGGTGTTGCCCGCCTACTTCGCCGACTACGAGGAGCGGTTCTCGCTGGGGGTCAGGCGACCGGTGTGGGTGCGGCAGGTGCGCCGCACCCCGGACCGGCGGGACGGCACGGGAGACGGCCGCCTCGTCGTCGTCACCACCCGGTCCGACGGGGCCGGTGACGACGACGAGGTGTGGCACGCGCGGTTCGTCATCAACGCCACGGGGACGTGGACGCGACCCTTCTGGCCGCACTACCCCGGCCGCGAGGACTTCCGCGGGCGACACGTCCACGTCCACGACTACGTCCGGGCCGAGGAGTTCGCCGGGCAGCGCGTGGTGGTCGTGGGCTCGGGGATCTCGGCGACCCAACTGCTCGAGGAGATCTCGCGCGTGGCCGACACCTTCTGGGTGACCCGACGGGAGATCGAGTGGGCCACGGGACCGCCCCCGGAGAACTTCTCGGCCGCCATCTCCGCGGTCGCCGAGCGCACGGCCATGGGGCTGGCGCCGGAGAGCGTGATCCGGGTGACCGGCATGTACCGCACCCCGTGGATCGATCGCGCGGAGGCCCGCGGGGCGCTCGTCCGACACCCGATGTTCACCCGGATCGAGCCCGACGGGGTGCGGATGCCGGACGGGACGCTCGAACCCGCCGACGCGATCCTGTGGGCCACCGGGTTCCGGCCCGCCGTCTCCCACCTGGCGCCGCTCGGTCTGCGCACCCCGGCCGGGGGGATCCGTGTGGTCGACGGACGGGCGCTCGACGAGCCGCGGCTGTTCCTGATCGGCTACGGCCCGTCCCAGTCGACCGTGGGGGCCAACCGGGCGGGCCGTGACGCCGTCCGTGCGATCACGACCGAAATCTGAAGAGCCGTGATCAGAGCGTCCGGGAGATCAGTTCCTTCATGATCTCGTTGGTCCCGCCGTAGATCTTCTGCACGCGGGCGGAGGCGTACATCCGCGCGATCGGGTACTCGGTCATGAACCCGTAGCCGCCGAAGACCTGCAGGCAGCGGTCGATGATCTCGCACTGCTTGTCGGTGCAGAAGTACTTGGCCATGGACGCCGTGGCCGGGTCCAGCTTGCCCTCCAGGTGCAGGGTGATGCAGTGGTCCAGGAGGGTGCGCGCGGCCAGGGCCTCGGTCTTGCACTCGGCCAGCTCGAAGCGGAGGTTCTGGAACTTCAGGATGGGCTTGCCGAACGCCTCGCGCTCCTTGGCGTAGTCGATCGCGAGCCGGACCGCGGTCTCGGCCGCCGCCACGGCGGTGACGGCGATGATGAGCCGCTCCTGGGGCAACTGCTGCATGAGCTGGATGAAGCCCTGGCCCTCACCCTCCTCGCCGCCGAGGATGTTGGCGGCGGGGATCCGCATGTCGTCGAAGAACAGCTCCATCGTGTCCTGGTACTTCAGACCGATCTTGTCGAGCTTGCGACCGCGGTCGAAACCCGGCAGGTCGGTGGTCTCGGCGAGGAGCAGGGACAACCCCTGGGCGCCCTCGCCGCCGGTGCGGGCCACGATGATCAGCAGGTCGCAGTGCATGCCGTTCGAGATGAACGTCTTGGCGCCGTTGACCACCAGGTCGTCGCCGTCCCGGACCGCCGTGGTGCGCAGCGCCTGGAGGTCGGACCCCGCTCCGGGCTCGGTCATGGCGATCGCCCCCACCATCTCGCCGGTGGCGAGCTTGGGCAGGAAGCGGGTCTTCTGCTCCTCCGTTCCGTACTGGAGCAGGTAGTGGGCCACGATCGTGCTGTGGACCGAGTTGCCCCAGCCGTCGTCGAGCGCGCGGGTCTGCTCCTCGGCGATGACCGTCTCGTGCGCGAACGTGCCCCCGCCGCCGCCGTACTCCTCGGGGATGGAGATGCACAGCAGGCCCGCATCGCCGGCCTTGTTCCAGAACCCGCGGTCCACGGCGCCCTCGGCGGCCCACCGCTCGAGGTTCGGCGCGGTCTCCTTGTCCAGGAACGCACGCGTGTGGGCGCGGAGGGCGTCCAGGTCGTCGGTCATCCACGGGGAGCGGTAGGGGGCGGTCTCGAACACGGGGAGTCTCCAGGGGTCGGTCGCGTGGGCCCGGGCGGCCCCGCTCGACCACCACAATACGAGTGCATGCTTTGCTATGCAATCGTATTGTCGCGGTATCGTCTCAGGCATCGACCGAACGCAGACGCCGTTCGAGGGCGGGGAAGGGGTGGGGCGCATGGCCGGAACCACTGCCGACCGGGGCGTGGCCGCGGACGGGGACCTCACGGCGCGGGCGCGGATCCGCTACGCCGCACTGGCCCTGTACGCCGAGTACGGCGAGGACAGGGTCTCGATGCGCCGGGTGGCCGCCGAGGTCGGGGTGACGATCGGACTGATCCAGCACCACTTCGGCACCAAGGACGGCCTGCGTCGCGCCGTGGACGATCTCGTGGTGGAGCGGGTGGTCGGGGCGTTGTCGACGGTGGAGCACACCGGGACGGCCGCGGAGGTGGTGGAGGCCCGGAACGTCGCCGTCCGCGAGATGCTCCGGCAGAACCCGCAGCTCGTGAGCTACCTCAACCGGGCCCTGCTGGAGCCCGACGGCCGCGGGGCCCCGCTGCTGGAGGCGATCGTCGACCTCACCACCAGGGAGGTCGAGGGGCTGCGGCGCGGGGGTCTCGCCTCCACGCGGACCTCGGACAAGGTCCAGGTGGTCCGGACGCTCGTCGACCAGGTGGGGGAGTTGTTCCTCCGGCCCGTGGTCGAGGCCATCTGGGCGCATATCGGTGGCGACCCGGGCGAGTGCCCCTCGATCAGGATCACGGTCGAGGGGCACTGAGGTCGAGGGGCACTGAGGTCGAGGGGAGCTCAGGTCGACCGGGCACGTCAGACGGCCGGGCCGCCGCGAGGGGCGGCCCGCGCCCGTCGTGCAGTCGGAGCCCGCGCCCGTTAGGCTGTGAGCGCGTATACCCGGGCAGTCTGCCGGGGTGGGAAGGACACGCTCATGAGGTTCACCGGTCTGGCCAGGCTCGCAGTGACCGCCGTGATGGCCGGTGCGACCGCCCTCGCGGCCCCCGCCGCGGCCCAGGCCGCGATCCCGGTCTCCGGGGGCACCCCCGTGCTGGTCAACGGCGTTGCCGGGTGCACCCTCACCGCGGCGGGTTACGACGCCGCCGGCACGCCCGTCGCCTTCACCGCCGCCCACTGCAGCGATCGGATCAACGCCCCGGTCATCCTCCGGGGCGACCCGGGAGCCGGTGTCATCGGCACCGTCGCGACGCGCAACGAGATCCTCGACTACTCGGTGATCCGCCTCAACCCGGGCGTCGTTGTGCCCGTGCGCCAACCCGGGGTCACCGGACGCGGTCCCGCCCCGGAATTCGGCGACGTGGTCTGCAAGGACGGGATGTCCACCGGGCATACCTGCGGCATCACGTGGCAGCGCGACGGCAACGAGTTCTGGAGCCATGCGTGTGCTGGCTACGGGGACTCCGGCGGGCCCGTGACCCGCGACGGCCGCCTCGTGGGGTTGCTGTCCGGCGGACACATGCCGCCGGCCGCGGGATCGGTCGGAAGCATCGGTGCTCTCCTGCCGTCCTGCCTCCACCCCGTGCAGTCACCCGTGTTCCTCCCGGCGCTGGCGTACTCGTTCGACGCGATCGTGGCCGACGCCACCGACCGGAACTGGCCCGGACGCGGCTTCCGGATGGCCTGACCGGCGGCCGGACCGGCCGCCCGAAACCGGTGTGGATCACCGGCCCGCCTGGTACGACTGGGGTCACCCCGGACGAGAGGTGACCCAATGACCCACACCGACACCCCTGTTCCCCCCGAGCGACGCGACCGGGCGAGCCGCGGAGTGTTCATGATCCTCGCGCTGGTCGTCGTGGTGGTCGTCGTCGGCGTAATGGTGTTCTTGTTCACGGGTAACGCCGAGGAGTCCGCGCAGCCCGCTGCGGAGGACCCCCAGACGGCGCTCGCCGACGCCATCACGGCGGAGGTGGAGGACGCCGGCGTCGAGTTCGAACCAGGACTCGTGGCCGTGGACTTCCCGATCCGGCAGGGGCCCACCCCGTCCTCCGCCGTGGAGAGTGCGCAGGACGATTCGATCGCCGTGCTCCGGGCCGTTCAGGGGTCCGACTGGTCGGGGACGGTGGAGATCACCGCGTTCACCGCGCCCGGGGACCAGCCGGAGGAACAGAACGGTCAGGAGATGGTGCGGATGGTGTACCTACCCGAGACGGTCGATCGGCTCGACCCCGACGGTATCGGACGCGAGGACGTGTGGGCCGAGGCGGACGAGCAGTTCGTGGATCCGGCTCTGACCGGGTAGCACGTAGTTCGACGCCCCTCATCGCCTCCACAGCTCTTCGGTCTCGGCCGCACCCGCCTCCGACCGGATGCGCTGCCAGTTGCGGCCACCCCGGGCGAACGTGGCCCGCACGGCGGCGGGGACGATCGACCGGTCTGTCGGCTCCGATCGCCACCGGCAGTCCCGGACGTGGACCAGGTCCACCTCGTGCGCCTCGTCCGAGTCGTCGTAGCGCCACGGCCCCCCGAGACGCCCGAGCCAGTAGTTGCCGTCGACGTCCCGGGTCCACACATATGCACCGTCGGGCACCCGGGCGAACCGTTCGAGGCGGCGGGCCAGCCTGTCGTCGTGCTGTGCCGCGGCGGCGTCGACCGCCTCGGCGAGCGATGAGGGTGGCGGCCCCGCCAGGCGGCCGCCCATGCCGCAGAGCCCGACGCGCAGGCCCCGCTCGACACCCACCCCGTCCGCCACGGCGTCGTCCCTCGACCGCATCGGGGCCCTGAACAGGGGAACGTCGTCAGCCGCCATCGGAACTGCTCCTCTCGGGGCACCTGCTCGGGTGGGACGGGTGCGGGAAGGGCGAGCCCCGCGAACGAGGAACGCCTCCGCGGATCAATGATCCACGGAGGCGTCCGTCGTTCTCAACCGCGCATACGGCCGCGGCTCACTTCAGTTCGGCGCTCGACAGGTCGAGGATGCGCCGCGCGATCACCAGCTGCTGGATCTGCTGGGTGCCCTCGAAGATGTCGAGGATCTTGGAGTCGCGCGACCACTTCTCCAGGAAGCTGCGCTCGGAGTAGCCGTAGCTGCCGGCCAGCTCGACCGCGCCCAGGGTGACGGCGGAGCCGGTGCGCCCGGCCTTGGCCTTGCACATCGACGCCTCCTTGGTGTTGGGCATCTTGTTGTCGGCCATCCACGCGGCGCGGAGCGTGAGCAGGTACGCGGACTCCCAGTCCGCCTCGAGCTCGAGGTACTTGGCCACCGCGGCCGGCTGGCTGGTGGCGGGCCGGTCGTAGTCGATCTCGAGTCCGGCCTCCTCGAGCAGGGTGCGGATCTCCTCCAGCGCGGCGCGGGCGACACCGACGGCCATGCCGGCCACCAGCGGCCGGGTGTTGTCGAAGGTCTGCATGGCGCCGGCGAAGCCCTTGTCCACGCGGACTTCCGGGTCGCCCAGGAGGTTCTCCTTGGGGATCCGGCAGTTGTCGAAGGTGATCTGCGCGGTATCCGAGGCGCGGATGCCGAGCTTGTGCTCGAGCCGGTCCACGGAGACACCGGGGTGCTCGCGTGGGACCACGAACGATTTGATGGCCGCGCGGCCCTTGGTCTTGTCCAGCGTCGCCCAGACCACGATGTGGTCGGCGCGGGCGCCGGAGGTCACGTAGATCTTGGTGCCGTTGATCACGTACTCGTCGCCCTCGAGGCGGGCGGTGGTCGACACGGCGGCCGAGTCGGACCCGAACTCGGGCTCGGTGATGGCCATGGAGGCCCACACCCGCCCGAACTTCTCCATCTGCTCCTCGCTGGCCACTGCGGCGATCGCGGAGTTGCCCAGACCCTGGCGGGGGATCGAGAGGGTGAGGCCCACGTCGCCCCAGCACGTCTCGATGATGTTGAGCAGCGACTTCATGTTGCCGCCGTTGGAGACGCCTTCGCGACGCGGTGCGCCGCCCGAGCCCATGGTGGCACCGGAGGCGGCCTGACCGGCGTCCTCCATGGCCTCCATCATGGCCTTGAGCGTGTCGAGCTCGACGGGGTACTCGTGCTCCGCGAGGTCGTACTTGCGGGAGACGGGACGGAAGATCTGCGTGGCGACCTGGCGGGCCTGGTTGGCGCCCGCCTCGAGCCGCTTGGGGAGTTCGAGGTTGATCATCGTCAGTGGTCCTTCGTGCTGGTGGGGCGGGAGGCGAGGTGGGCGGTGCTCACAGGACCACCACGCCCTCGGCCACACCCACGGCGCGCAGGTCGCGGTACCAGCGCTCGACGGGGTGCTCCTTGGTGAAGCCGTGACCACCGAGCAGCTGGACGCCGTCGAGGCCGATCCTCATTCCTTTGTCGGCGGCGATCTTGCGGGCGAGGGCCGCTTCGCGTGCGAAGGGCAGACCCTGTTCGGCGCGCGACGCGCCGCGCCAGGTCACCAGGCGCATGCCGTCGAGCTCGGTGGCCATGTCGGCGACGGCGAAGGCGACCGCCTGGCGGTGCGCGACGGGTTCGCCGAAGGCCTGGCGCTCCTTGACGTACGGGGTCACGTAGTCGAGGACCGCGTGCGAGGTGCCCACCGCGAGCGAGGCCCAGCCCAGTCGCGACAGACGGATCACGTCGGCATAGGTCCCGGCCCGCTCCTCCGGGGAGGCGTCGGGGCCACCGAGGACCGCGTCGGCCGGGAGGGAGACGTCGGTGAGGACGATCCGCCCCAGACCCGCGGCGCGCAGGCCCATGGACGGGTCCGCCTCCACCACGAGTCCGTCGGTGTCGGACTCGACCACGAAGAGGGTCGGGAACCCGTCGAGAGAGGCGGCGACGAC
Organism: Dietzia sp. B19; assembly: GCF_014145155.1. Classification (NCBI taxonomy): domain Bacteria; kingdom Bacillati; phylum Actinomycetota; class Actinomycetes; order Mycobacteriales; family Dietziaceae; genus Dietzia; species Dietzia sp. B19. Next base: position 10,174 of record NZ_JAALED010000077.1, read on the forward strand.
GAAGAGCTCGGCGCTCCCGGCGGTGGGCACCATCGACTTGACGCCGTTGAGCGTGAACCCACCCGGCCCGCGGGTGGCGGTGGTCTTGAGCTCGAACGGATCGAAGAGCGGACGGGGCTCGGCCACCACGACGGCGGCCGCCGGGACCTGCTCGGAGGCGAAGGCCGGCAGATAGGACTTCTGCTGGGCGTCCGACCCGAACTGGGTCAGGGTGGTCGCGACGCCGGAGGGCGCCAGGATCGGCAGGGCCAGACCCATGTCGCCGTAGGCCAACGCCTCGGCGACCAGCGAGTTGGTCACCACGCCGCGCTCGGAGGCGATGCCCTCGAACTCCTCGGGCACGTTGAGCATGGTGGCGCCGATCTCGGCGGACCGGGTCAGCAGCGACGCGGGGGCCTCGGCGGCGTGGTCCGCGTCGTGAGCGGCCGGTCGGACGACCTCGGCGGCGAAGTCCCGGACTGTCTCGACGATCATCTGCTGGTCGTCGTCCAGGGTGAGGTCGAACAGGTCGGGCCTCGCCTCGGAGTCGGCGTCGGGCAGACGCTTGGGCGCGCCGGATCCGGAGACCTTCTTGAACGACTTGGTGGCGGCGCCGAGGGTCTTGAAGCCGGTCTTGGTGGCCTCGTAGGTGACCCGGTCGACCTTCTGGCGCAGATTGAAGCGCTCGGCGAACTCCGACCCGGTGATCGTCGTGAGCGCGCGCATCGCGGCTCCGATCGCGTCGATCCTCGTGGGGTTCTTACCCGGGGTGGAGGCCTCCGCGCGTCCGGTCGTGGACGGGGACGTGGGGTTCTTGCTCATCATCACCAGCTGTTCTCGTGACGGACGGTGGACGGTGCTGTCGGGGACATCTTACTTCGGAGTAAGTTCCGAACGCCAGACTTTGCCCTCAAGTCGTCCCAGCCCCTGGTGAGAGCCTCGGGCTCAGTCCCGGAGGAGCGCCACGGCCTGCTCGACGGCCCCCGGACGGCCCGCCACGAACCAGTCGTAGCCGTTCACCTCGACGGTCGCGCAGAGCCCACCCGCGCCCTCGACCAGGGCCCGTCCGGGGAGCCAGTCCCACTCCGGGCACGAGTGCTGACACCACACCGAGTGGACGCCGCAGGCGACCGACGCCAGGTCGACGGAGCCCGATCCGAGCATCCGGATCGTCGCCGCACCTCGGCTGACCCGGTGGAAGGGGTCGGCGAGGTCGGGGTCGGCGAAGAACGGCGGGTGGAGATAGGTGGCCAGACTGCCGGCGGCGAGGTCGCCGGGGGTGAGTCGGGTCACGGGGACGCCGTTCCGACGGGTGGGTACGTCCGAACCCCCGACGAAGGTGTCCCCGGTGACGGGCCGGTGGACGGCCCCGAGCAGGTAGTCGTCCGGCCCGGTGACGGCCACGGCCGAACACCAGTAGTCCGAGCCGCTGACGAAGTTGTAGGTCCCGTCGACCGGGTCGACGACCCACCTGCGTTCGTGACGACCGGGGACCAGGGTGCCCTCCTCGCCGAGGACCCCGTCGTCAGGGCGGTGGCGGGACAGGAGGGCGGTGATCTGGCGCTCGGCGGCCCGGTCGGCCTCGGTGACCACGTCGGAGACCGAGGTCTTGTGGCGGACGTCCAGGCCGTCCTCGCGCAGACGTCGAGCCAGGGACCCGGCGTCGACGACGAGTCTGGCGGCCAGGTCCGCGTCGGTCATCGGCGCGACGGCCTCGTCGGACGGAGGGCGCAGGTGGCGGGTCTCAGGGGACATCGGTTTCCTCCGCTGGGCCGCAGTGGCCCGCTGACCTCGGGCGGTAGCGGGTCCGTCGCCCGCGACGCTACCCCCGTGAGTCGACGACGGGGTGTGCGCCGGACCGCGGGAGGGTGGCGGGTGGGGAAACGCGGGGCGGACGCCCGGCCGCGTAGAGTTGGATCCCGTGCACCCCGACGTTTCCGCCGACATCGCAGCCCTCGACGCCACCATGACCACGGTCGAGAAGGTCCTCGACATCGAGGAGCTCGCCCGCCGTGTCGACGAGCTGGAGCAGATGGCCGCCGACCCCGACCTGTGGAACGACCAGGACCGGGCGCAGAAGGTCACCAGCGAGCTCTCCTACATCCAGGCCGACCTGCGCAGGTGTCGCGAGCTGCGCCAACGCATCGAGGACCTCCCGCTGATGTACGAGCTGGCGGAGGAGGAGGGGGACGGAGCCGTCGAGGACGCGGACGCCGAGCGCCTCCAGCTGCGTGAGGACGTCGAGGCCATCGAGGTCAAGACGATGCTCAGCGGCGAGTACGACCAGCGTGAGGCCGTGGTCAACATCCGTGCCGGTGCCGGCGGTGTCGACGCCGCGGACTTCGCCGAGATGCTCATGCGCATGTATGTGCGGTGGGCGGAGAAGGCCGGCCACAAGGTCGAGGTGTACGACACCTCGTACGCGGAGGAGGCGGGCATCAAGTCGGCGACCTTCGTCGTCCATGACCCGTACATGTACGGCACACTCTCCGTCGAGCAGGGGACCCACCGACTCGTCCGCATCAGCCCGTTCGACAACCAGGGCAGGCGGCAGACCTCGTTCGCCGAGGTCGAGGTGCTGCCGGTGGTGGAGACGACCGACTCGATCGAGGTCAACGAGAACGAGGTGCGCGTCGACGTCTACCGCTCGTCCGGCCCCGGCGGGCAGTCCGTCAACACGACCGACTCGGCGGTCCGCCTCACCCACGTCCCCACCGGGATCGTGGTGACGTGTCAGAACGAGAAGTCGCAGTTGCAGAACAAGGTCGCGGCCATGAAGGTCCTGCAGGCCAAGCTGCTCGCACGCAAGCAACAGGAGGAGCGGGCCGCCATGGACGCGCTCGGTTCGGGCGGCAACGCCTCCTGGGGTAACCAGATGCGGTCGTACGTCCTGCACCCGTACCAGATGGTCAAGGACCTGCGGACGGAGTTCGAGGTCAACAACCCGTCGGCGGTCCTGGACGGCGACCTGGACGGGTTCATCGAGGCGGGCATCCGGTGGCGGATGCGGGAGGGGGCCGACGCGGAGTGAGGTTCCAGACTGACTTCAATCCCATCCTGAACTGGCTCAGCAACAACGGCCTCGAGGTCGTCCTCCTCGTGCTGGGCGCCGCCCTGATGACGCGGGTGATCGCCAAGATCGCGCGGATGTGGACCGGTCGGATCGACGCCAAACACACCGACGAGGATTTCTGGTCGGAGGAGTCCAAGCACCTCCACTCGCTGATCCAGGTGATCTCGTACGTCGCCGTGGGCGTGCTGTACATCCTGTTCGGAATCCAGATCCTCCTGCGCTTCGGCGTCAACCTGGTCGCACTCGTCGCCCCGGCCACCGTGCTCGGTGCGGCGCTGGGCTTCGGTGCCCAGAAGATCGTCCAGGACTTCCTGGCCGGGTTCTTCGTCCTGGCCGAGCGTCAATACGGCTACGGCGACATCGTGGAGCTCACCACTGCGACGGGCGTCACCGCGGGAACCGTCGAGGACGTCACCCTGCGCATCACCCGCCTGCGGACCCTCGACGGCGAGGCGGTGATCGTCCCCAACGGCCAGATCGTCACCGCGATCAACCAGTCGCAGGACTGGGCGCGTGCGATCATCGACGTCCCGGTGCCCAACAACGCCGACATGGACAAGGCCAACGAGGTGCTCGCACAGGTCTGTCGCGAGATCACCGACGACGAGCGGGTGGGCCAGTACGTCCTGGACGAACCCACCGTGATGGGTGTGCAGTCGATCCGGCTTGAGCAGACCGTGATCCGGTTGCTGGCCCGGACCAAGCCCGGCATGCAGTGGGAGGTGGGCCGACGGATGCGCGCGGTCATCCTGCGCCGGTTCCGCGCGGAGGGGATCGTTCTGGAGCCCGAGGCCCTGGCCGCGATCCGGGCGGGCATGCTCCGACCGCAGACCGGAGAGGGGAGCGCGTGATGGCCGAGCGCCGAGACGACGACACGACAGCCGAAGACCACACGCCCGACGACCACACACCTGAGGGCACGACCTCCGACGCGGTCTCGTCCGGCGAGCTCGGCCCGGAGGCCGAGGACAGCGCGCGGACCGAGGCGGCGACCACGCGTGAGCCCCTGATCAGCGGCGATCCGTTGGGTCTCGGGGGGACCACCGATCCCGATGCGCCGTCCCGTCGGCCGCGACCGAAGATCGTGTCCCTGCTCGGGGAGTTCTTCAGGATGTCGCGGACCACCGCGATCCTGCTGGTGGCGTTCGTCCTGTTCGCGATGCTCTATTCGCTGGTCAAGGACCAGCCGGTCGCCAGTTTCGGTACCCCACCGCCCCAGACGGACACCGCCGAGACCGAACCGCCCGCGCCGGCCGAGGGGACGACACCCGTCGAGGAGTCGCCGACCCCGGGGACCACGGTCGACCAGACGACGGTTCCGACCGCCACTCCGCAGACGTCCCCGCCGGTCACCGGAACGACGCCGCCGCCGGGACGCCAGACCCCGACGTCCCCCACGGGAGCGACCGGGCAGCAGGCGCCGCCGCAGCAGACACCGCAGGAGCAGTCGCCGCAGGAGCAGTCGCCGCAGGGAGAGGATTCCGGCGACGCCGGGGCCGGTGGGAATCCCGTGACCACGGGCTGACACCGACGGGTCCTTTGCCTGCCGTGTGACTGGAGTAGCGCTACGCTACTCGAGTGATCAGTGCTTCCCATGTGACCAAGTCGTACGCGTCCTCGACGCGTCCGGCTCTGTCCGACGTGACCGTCGAGATCGCCGAGGGCGAGTTCGCCTTCCTCATCGGCGCCTCCGGGTCGGGAAAGTCGACCTTCCTGCGCCTGTTGCTCCGCGAGGACCGGCCCGACTCCGGGACCCTGGTCGTCGCCGGCCACGACCTCACCAGGATGAAGGCCTCGTCCGTGCCGTCGCTGCGTCGCTCGCTCGGCTGCGTCTTCCAGGATTTCCGTCTGCTGCCGGGTAAGACCGTGGCCGAGAACGTGGCGTTCGCGCTGCAGGTGATCGGTAAGTCCCGCCGGACGATCGACAAGGTCGTCCCCGAGACGCTCGAGATGGTGGGTCTGGGTCGTGAGGCCGGTCGCCGACCGCACGAGCTCTCCGGCGGTGAACAGCAACGTGTGGCGATCGCGAGGGCGTTCGTCAACCGACCGAGGCTGTTGCTCGCCGACGAGCCGACCGGCAACCTCGACCCCGAGACCAGCGAGGACATCATGCTGCTGCTCGACCGGATCAACCGGACCGGGACCACGGTCCTCATGGCCACGCACGACCGACACATCGTCGACCGCTCGCGACGCCGCGTGGTGGAGTTGGTCGACGGAAGGGTCGTCCGCGACGACTCCCGCGGCACCTACGGGGTGGGGCGCTGATGGCCGCGCGGTTCATCGCGTCCGAGGTCGCACAGGGCCTGCGCCGCAACCTGTCGATGACGCTGGCCATGATCATCACCACCGCCGTCGCGTTGGCGATGCTCGGCGCCGGGGTGCTGGTGGTCATGACCGCCTCGGCCAGCCAGGTCAAGTACGACTACCTCAACGAGTTCCGTGTCTACGTGGACCGGGCCATCTCCCTCGAGGACCCCGACTGCACCTCGGCGTGCGGTGAGATCCGGGACGAGTTGGAGGCCACGGCCGGCGTGGCCTCGGTGGAGTACAGGAACCCGCAGGAGACGTACGAGGAGTTCGTCGAGCTCTTCGCCTCCACCGACCCCGTCCTGGTGGAGTCGACCTCCCCGGACGCCCTGGGGTCGCGATTCACGCTCACCCTCGACGACCCCACCCGTGCGGAGTCCGTGGCCGAGGACCTGGAGGGTGTCGCGGGGATCGAGGTCGTGCAGGGGCAGGGGGAGCTGGTCGAGCGCGTCTTCTCCGTCCTGGACGGCATCCGGAACGCCGCGTTCGCCGTCGCGGTGGTCCAGCTCCTGGCCACCGTCCTGCTCATCGCCAACATGACGCAGATCGCGGCCTTCACCCGCCGGACCGCGCTGGGGATCATGCGACTGGTGGGA
>NZ_JAALED010000077.1:16183-20408 GCF_014145155.1 Dietzia sp. B19
TTCGTGGTGGAAGCCGTGCTGGCGTCGGTGGTCGGTTCGCTGCTCGCGGTCGGCGGGCTGCTGGGGGCCAAGGTCGTCTTCCTCGACAGGGTGCTGGCCGAGGCGTACCGGGCGAACCTGGTGGAACGGATCACCACCGTCGACATCCTGCTGCTGGCCCCGGTCCTCGTGGTGGCGGGCGCGGTGGTGTCCGCGCTCACGGCATGGGCCACGCTGCGGATCACGGTTCGGCGGTGATCCCGTACTGATCTAGAGTGGGGGATCTGCCCGACGGACGGACGAGGAGGTGAACCGGCGTGGCCAAGAAGAACAAGAAGAAGGGCGCGTCGACCCTCGGCCGTGACGGCAGCGTGGTCGCGAGCAACCGCAAGGCCCGGCACGAGTACTCCATCCTCGACACCCACGAGGCGGGGATCGCGCTGTTGGGTACGGAGATCAAGAGCATGCGCGAGGGCCAGGCGTCGTTGGTCGACGCGTTCGCGACGATCGACGACGGCGAGGTGTGGCTCCGCGGGCTCCACATCCCCGAGTACTCCCACGGGAACTGGACCAACCACGCGCCCAAGCGCGCCCGCAAACTGTTGCTGCACCGTCGCGAGATCGATTCGCTCGTCGGCAAGGTGCGGGACGGCAACGCCACGCTGGTCCCGCTGTCCCTCTACTTCGTGAACGGGCGGGTCAAGGTCGAACTGGCCGTCGCCCGGGGTAAGCAGGCCCACGACAAACGGCACGACATCGCCAAGCGGACCGCCGAGCGCGAAGCCGTTCGCGAACTCGGCAGGAGGATCAAGGGCATGCACGCATGATGCCGGTCGCGCTGGCGTCGACCTCGGCGGTGGCGTACGGCATCAGCGACTACCTCGGCGGGGTCGCGTCCCGGCGTGCCCGTGCACTGAGGGTCGTCAGCGTGTCGTACCCGCTGTCGATCGTGCTGGTCGGGGCGGCGGCGGTGGTGTCCGGGGGGTCACCGACCCTGGTCGGGTTGGCCTGGGGGCTGACTTCGGGCCTCCTGTCAGGTCTCGCGGTGTGGTCGTTCTACGTCGCGCTCTCGCGCGGGCCGATGAGCGTGATCTCGCCGATCACGGCGGTTCTGGCCGCGTCGGTGCCGCTCGCGTTCGGGTTGGTGGCGGGGGAGCGGCCCGGGGCGGCAGCCCTGGTCGGGATGTCGGTGGCGCTCGTCGCCACGGTCCTCGTCTCACTGGAGAGCGACGAGGGTTCGTCGATCGGACACGGTCGCCTCACCTGGCCGTTGATGGCGCTCACGGTGATCTCGGGGCTGGCGTTCGCGGGCTTCTTCGTCCTGCTGGCACAGGTCCCGGCGGGTGAGGGGCTGTGGCCGGTCGCGGCGTCGCGGGTCGGCGCCACCGGGGTCGTCCTGACGGCGGCGTTCGCCGCCCGCGAGTCGTTCAGGTTCTCCCGGCGCCTCATCGCCATCGGCCTGGTGATCGCCGTGTTCGACGCGGTCGCCAACGGAGCCTTCTACTTCGCCTCCCAGGCGGGCATGCTCTCGCTGGTGAGCGTGATCGCCGCGCTCTACCCCGCCTTCACGGTGGCGCTGGCCATCACGCACGGAGGGGAGCGCCTTCGCGCGGTCCAGATCGCGGGGCTCGCACTGGCGGGGGTGGCGATCGCACTGCTCGCGCTGGGCTGAGGTGGAGACGGAGCTCACCCTGGCGGTGGGGCCCCGGTCGGGGTAGGGTCAGTGGTCCGTCGATGAGAGTCGGCGGACCTGACGGGGCTGATGTGGTTTCGACTACGTGAGTTGACGCAGGGGAAGCGTGCCGGTGCAGGCCAGAGACCACCGTAAGCGTCGTGGCAACCAATTACGCGCCGATACCAATCAGCGCGACTACGCCCTCGCTGCCTGACAGCGAGCCCGTAGTCTGTCGGCCCGGGGTCGCCCTCGCCCCGGTCACCGGCATCATCTAGAGGGATCACCGGCTCACCCGGTCACGGGGTGGGTCGGGACATCCAACAGTGACTGGGATCGTCATCGCCGACATGTCCGCATGAGGGCGAGATCCGAGTAGAGGCCAACGCGGACTGCGCACGGAGAAGCCCTGCCGATGCTGCGGAGGACCCGGGTTCAATTCCCGGCAGCTCCACCATCGGGCCGAGCCCCCGGTCGATCACCGACCGGGGGCTCGGTGCATTTCGGCCTCGCCACCTGCCCTCACCTGAAAGAGGACTCAGGCGGTTTCGGTACCCTCTCGGTAGTCGCCAGTCGCTCGGAAAGGGTCGACGGTTTCCCAGGAGAGAAAGGCCCACCCACACGTGAACGCCAAGTCCGCAGGTAACAAGAGCACGAAGGTCCTGAAGACCAAGAAGAACAACGGGATGCTGATCACGGTTGCGGCCCTGATCGCCGTCGCCGTCCTGGTCCTCGGCGGCGTCGTGTGGATGGCCCAGCGGGGAGGCGAGGCCAACCCGATCACGTTCGGTGAGACGGCCGACGAGCTGATCGAGATCTCGGACACGGGTGTGATCGCGGTGGGGGAGGAGACCGCCCCGACCGTCCAGATCTGGGAGGACTTCATGTGCCCGGCGTGTGCCTCCTTCGAGGGGCAGAACGGTGAGCGGATCGCCTCCGCCGTGGAGGCCGGTGACCTGCGCGTGGAGTTCCACACCCTCAACTTCCTCAACCGCCAGTCGGCGTCGGGCGAGTACTCCACGCGGGCCATCGCCGCCGTCCAGTGCGTCGCGGCCAAGGATTCGCTGCCGGCCTTCTTCGACGTCAAGAACGCCTTCTTCGCCCAGCAGCCCGCCGAGGGCGGTGGCGACCGTTCCGCGAGGGAGTTGGCCGCCACCGCCGAGGCGGCCGGCGCGAACGCGGACTCGGTGGAGTGCATCGGCAACGTGGAGACCAACGGCGGGATGGAGAAGGCCTCGGACACCGCCGACAACTCGCAGGACAGTATCCGAGAGGTGACCGACCGCGTCTCCACCCCCACGGTCGCCTACGAGGGTGAGGTCGTGGAGATCGCCGATCCGGCCTGGCTGGACAACATCCTCGCCTGACCCCGGTCCGCACCGATCGGTACCGGCCCCGCCCGTCCAGGGCGGGGCCGGAGGCGATTTGGAGCGCCGAACCGGGATGGTGTAACTTTGGTCGAGCCGGTCGCCGAGAGGGGAACGGCGGAACAACCGATACGGGGCTATGGCGCAGCTGGTAGCGCACCACACTGGCAGTGTGGGGGTCAGGGGTTCGAGTCCCCTTAGCTCCACCCGAACGAACGATCCGGCAACGGATGGTTCATGCGAGCAAGAGCCCGGCCACTGGCCGGGCTCTTTTCATCTCTATCCCTGCTGCGCGGCCCACTCGGCGACCCGGCGTGCGCTCTCGGACTCCGACAGGTCCTCCACGCGGGACATGATCGACCATCGGACGCCGTACGGGTCCCGGATCGAGGCGTACCTGTCGCCGGAGACGAACTCGCTCACGGGTTCACGGATCGTGGCCCCGGCCTGTGCGGCCCGGTCGACCACCTCGTCGACGTCCGCGCAGTACATCCCGATCGAATAGCAGGCCACCTCCCCGGTGGGCGGGGGCACGAGCCCGAACCGGGGACTGGGCTCGCCGAGTTGCAGCCGGCCGTTGCCGAAGTCGAGTTCGGCGTGCACGACGATCCCGCCCATCTCCGTCACGTCGACCACCCGGGCGCCGAACACCGAGGAATAGAATTCGACCGCGTCCCCCGCTCTCTCGACGGCGAGGAACGGCGTGAGGCTGGTCGACCCGTGGGGGACGCCGTCGGTGGTGTGTTCTCCGGTGACCCCGGCCCGGGGCGTGGTGTTCTCTGTCATGCGATGAACCTACGAGGACATGCACGGGAGTGGCTTGAAGATTCGCGACGCCGTCGCGTCCGACACGCGGGGAGGGGACGATGGCCGACCTCCCTGATCGACGCGGGGTCCTCTATCCGGACAGGCTGCCCACCTTCCACCGCGAGGACGCGCCGTCGGAACTGCGTGACCGGATCCGTTGGTTCTGGATCCCGCGCTGGCGTCTCGCGCCGGGGGAGACCTCCCGGCAGGAGCTGCTCCCTTTTCCGGCGTCCAATCTCGTCGTCGACCCCGGAGGGGTCAGCCTCTCCGGACCGACGACCGGCGTCTCCCACCGGGACCTCAGCGGCAGCGGATGGGCGGTGGGCGCCCTGCTCCGCCCGGCCGGATTGGCCTCGTTGGCGGCCGAGCCCCGGCGGCTCCGCGACGCGGAGACGCCCCT
>NZ_JAALED010000078.1:0-5276 GCF_014145155.1 Dietzia sp. B19
CCGGCACGCCCGCCGGGCCCGCGGCGGCGCTGCCACAGAAGGTGCCCGGCGTCCGGGACGCCACCTCCGTGGCGGCGGTCGGTGGAGCGTTCCTCGCCACCCACTCCGACGGATCCGTGACCGCGTGGGGCGACTCGTTCATCGCGAGCGGGGGCCACCGCGGAGCCGAGCGTCAGCAGCCCACCCCGGGCCCGGTCCCCAAGGTCGAGAACGTGATCGAGGTGGCCGACGGGCAACTCAACGTCCTCGCCCTGCGCTCCGACGGCAGGGTGCAGGGGTGGGGGATCAATCTCACCCAGGTGATCGGCGAGCCGGACGGGACGCTGGTCCGCACGATCCGGGACGTCCCGGGTGCCGTCAGCGTGGCCAACCCGGGAGGGGCCGCCGTCATCGCCACCAGCACCGGAGAGGTGTGCGCGTGGGGCAACAACGTCCACGGACTGCTGGGCGTCGAACCGCGTGGAGGTCAGAGCCCGCGGGCGGTCAGGATCGAGGGGCTGACCGACATCGTCCAGGTGGCCGGCGGAAACGACTTCGCGCTCGCGCGGGATTCCGACGGGCACGTCTGGGCGTGGGGACGCATCGTCTCCGGGATGCTCGGCGACGGGGACGCCGAGGACACCTCCACCGCCTCGCCGCAGCAGGTGGTCGGCGTGGCGCCGATGGAGTGGATCGGCGCCTCAGGTGCCTCGTCGTACGGGATCGACCGGACGGGAAACCTGTGGGCCTGGGGCGGCGGCCTCCGGGCTGCCCCGTACGCCGGCGAGGACCGGCGCCCCTACCGCGTTCCGCTGCCGGGGCCCGCCCAGTCGGTGTCCGGCGGGGTCGTCCTGCTCGGACCGGACGGCTGACCGGCGACCGGGCGGCCGACCGACAGGGCGCCCGGACACGGCTCCGGTCCCGCGTGCCCGCACGGTGCATGAGAGAACACCGGCACCTCCGGTGCCGGTGTTCGTGAGATCAACTCATCCCGGTTCTGGTGCCCGACCGCCGGGCGGCCGAGCACCCCCGGGGGGTGCGATCACAACCGCGGAACGTCGTTCTACTTCCGCGGAATGCTGTTCTTCCGCAGCGCCAGGCGGCTTCCCGCCCAGTCCCCCAGGGCCGCGGTGCGGGTCTGGAGCATCCCGGCGGTCTGGGCCGACTCGGCGATGACCGAGGGCTCCACGTGGCCGTCGTTCCCCGTCTTGGGGGTGAGGACCCACACGGAACCCTCCTCCGCCAACGGGGTCACGACGTCCATGAGCCTGTCCACCAGGTCGCCGTCGCCGTCGCGCCACCAGAGCAGTACCGCGTCGACGATCTCGTCCGTGTCCTCCTCCAGCAGCTCCGACCCGACGGCGTCCTCGACGGCCTCACTGATCGACTCGTCACAGTCGGAATCCCATCCGACCTCCTGAACGAGCATGTCCTTCGTCAGTTCGAGCTGACCAGCAATCTGATCCGCCCCGTCCTGCTGGTTCGCCGCGGCGACCACCGTGGTGTTCCTCCCTCGTATCCGACTTCGTTCGTCTTGGTCTTTCGCTGACACGGAACACTACCCGCGCACCCTCCCACGGGAAACGACTACCGCCTATTTGGGCGGTCAGAGCGCAGCCCCGTGTCGCGCATCACGCTTTGGGGCACAATCAGAGGAAGTCATGGGCCGACGACGGCCCGTGGCCGGTCGACCTCGCCATCCGCCACACACCCGCGGCGCGTGCGGTCGACCGGACACTGCACCCCGACATGTGTGGTGACCCCACCGGGTCGCCGCTGTACGTATCGCAGAAGTGAGGACGAGACGCATGACCGAGACCGTAGGCACCCGAGATGGTTCCGCACCCACCAACGTGCCGGTCCTCCGGGAGGGGGTCGCGTCCTATCTCGCGGACTCGGACCCCGAGGAGACGCAGGAGTGGATGGACTCCCTCGACGGCATGCTCGCGGAGGCGGGCCCCGAGCGGGCGCGCTACCTCATGCTCAGGCTCCTCGAGCGCGCCTCCAAGCAGCGGGTTCCCCTTCCGGCTCTCACCTCATCGGACTACGTCAACACGATCCCCACCAGCCTCGAACCCGAGTTCCCGGGCGACGAGTCGGTGGAGCGCACCTACCGGCGCTGGATCCGCTGGAACGCGGCCATCATGGTCCACCGCGCCCAGCGGCCCGGCATCGGTGTGGGCGGCCACATCTCCACCTACGCGGGCGCGGCCCCGCTGTACGAGGTCGGCTACAACCACTTCTTCCGCGGCAAGGACCACCCCGGGGGTGGTGACCACATCTTCTTCCAGGGGCACGCCTCACCCGGCATGTACGCACGCGCCTACCTCGAGGGTCGCCTCCGCGAGCACGACCTCGACGGGTTCCGGCAGGAGAAGAGCCACCCCGGACGCTCACTTCCCTCCTACCCCCATCCCCGCTGCCTACCCGAGTTCTGGGAGTTCCCCACGGTGTCGATGGGCCTCGGGCCCATGAACGCCATCTATCAGGCGCGGTTCAACCGCTACCTGCACAACCGCGGGATCAAGGACACCTCCCAGCAGCACGTGTGGGCGTTCCTCGGCGACGGTGAGATGGACGAGGTCGACTCGCGCGGAGCCCTGCAGGTGGCCGCGAACGACGCGCTCGACAACCTGACCTTCGTCATCAACTGCAACCTCCAGCGCCTCGACGGCCCGGTCCGCGGCAACGGGCAGATCGTCCAGGAGCTGGAGTCGTACTTCAGGGGCGCCGGATGGAACGTCATCAAGGTCGTGTGGGGCCGCGAGTGGGACGCGCTGTTCGAGAAGGACACCGAGGGCGCGCTCGTCTCCCTCATGAACTCCGTCTCGGACGGTGATTACCAGACGTTCCGCGCCAATGACGGCGCCTGGATCCGCGAGCACTTCTTCGGTCGTGACCCCCGCACGGCCAAGCTCGTCGAGGACATGACCGACGACGAGATCTGGGCCCTCCGCCGCGGCGGGCACGACTACCGGAAGATCCACGCCGCCTACAAGGCGTCGCTCGAGCACACCGGTCAGCCCACGGTGATCCTCGCGCACACGGTCAAGGGTTTCGGTCTGGGCCAGAACTTCGAGGGACGCAACGCCGCGCACCAGATGAAGAAGCTGACGCTGGACGACCTCAAGCTGTTCCGCGACAAGCAGCTCATCCCCATCACGGACGAGGAACTGGAGGCCGACCCGACGCTGCCCCCGTACTACAACCCGGGGCCCAACTCGCCGGAGATCCGCTACATGCTCGAGCGGAGGAACGCGCTGGGCGGGCACGTGCCCGAGCGGCGCCAGACCTTCACCCCGCTCTCCGTCCCGGACATCGATTCCCTGGCCTCGCTCCGCAAGGGTTCGGGAAAGCAGTCGGTCGCCACCACGATGGCCCTGGTCCGCACCTGCAAGGAGCTCATGCGGGACGAGTCGCTACGCGATCGTCTGGTCCCGATCATCCCGGACGAGGCGCGGACCTTCGGGATGGACTCGTGGTTCCCCACCCTGAAGATCTACAACCCGCACGGGCAGAACTACACCTCCGTCGACCACGACCTCATGCTCAGCTACAAGGAGTCCAAGACGGGCCAGATCATGCACGAGGGGATCAGCGAGGCCGGGTCGGTGGCCGAGTTCACCGCCGCCGGCACCGCGTATGCGACCCACGGTGAGCCCATGATCCCGCTGTACATCTTCTACTCGATGTTCGGTTTCCAGCGCACCGGCGACGCCATCTGGGCGGCCTCCGACCAGCTCGCCCGCGGGTTCCTGCTCGGCGCCACCGCCGGCCGAACCACCCTCACCGGTGAGGGGCTGCAGCACATGGACGGCCATTCACCGCTTCTCGCCGCCACCAACCCGGGGATCATCTCGTACGACCCCGCATGGGGTTTCGAGCTCGCCCACATCATGCGCGCGGGGATCGAGCGGATGTACGGGCCGGGCGCCGCCCATGAGAACGACACCGACGGGATCGACCGCAACGTGTCGTACTACATCACCCTCTATAACGAGCCCGTCCCGCAGCCGCCGGAGCCCGAGGATCTGGACTCCGACGCCCTGCTCCGGGGGTTGTACCTCTTCCGCAAGGCCGAGAAGGGCGCGCACAAGGCCTCGATCCTCGCCTCGGGTGTCGCGATGTACGCGGCCGCCGAAGCCCAGAAGACCCTGGCCGAGCGGTGGGACGTGGCCGCCGATCTCTGGTCGGCCACCTCGTGGAACGAACTGGCACGGGACGGTTACGAGTGTGAACGCCACGAGCTCCGACACCCGGATCAGCATGCCCGGACCCCGTTCGTCACCGCGTCTCTCGAAGGCAGCGAGGGACCGAAGGTCGCCGTGAGCGATTACCAGAAGGCGGTGCCGGACCAGATCCGCGGATGGGTCCCCGGTGACTTCACCGTCCTGGGCACCGACGGATTCGGGTTCTCCGACACCCGACCGGCTGCGCGTCGCTTCTTCAACACCGACGCCGAATCGATCATCGTCGCGGTCCTCGCCGGGCTGGTCCGCGAGGGCAGCCTCGAGAAGCGCACCCTGCTCGAGGCGGCCCGCCTGTACAAGATCGACGACGTCATGGCGGCGCCCGAGCCCACGACGGATCCCGGGGTGGCGTGACCGAGACGACCGGACCCGCGGCGGGGGCCGGGCCACAGACCGTACAGCCGTCACGGCGCCGATCCGCGAGGGCTCCGGATCAGCGACCGGTCTCGGATGCGCTACTCAAGCGCATCACCCGGTACTCGGGGACGCTGTCGACGGAAGCGGTCCGGTCCCTCGAGGAGGACCTGCCGTTCTTCGCCGGGCTGTCCGCCGATCAACGGGCGGAGATCCAGCTGATCATCCAGAGCGCCGTGCGCGACTTCGTCACCTGGATGCGCAACCCCGAGGCCCCGCACACCGACACGATCGCGGGGTTCAAGCTTCTGCCCAAGGGCCTCGGTCAGGGCCTGTCCCTGCAGGAGACCGTGCAGCTCGTCCGCTCCACGTGCGAGTACTTCGAGCTGGTCATGCCGCGGATCACCCACAACGAGCGCCAGCGCGGGCTCATGATCGCGGCGGTGCTGAAGTTCGGTCGCGAGCTCGGCTTCACCGCTGCCTCGGTGTACGCGGCCGCCGCCGAGCACCGGGGCGCCTGGGACACCCGCATGGAGGCGATGCTGGTCGACGCCGTCGTCCGCGGGGACCGGCACGCCGATCTCGCCTCCGGGGCCTCGGCGCTCAACTGGGATCCGACCACCGCTGCCACCGTCATCGTGGGGCGCCCCAGGGCGGATCTGGGGCTGGCGTCCGTGCCCGCCACGCACAAGG
>NZ_JAALED010000574.1:0-5076 GCF_014145155.1 Dietzia sp. B19
GCTCAGCTATGGGAGACACGCCCTAGCCGACGTCGCGGTCAACGACGTCTCCACGGCCCTCGCCGGAATCTACGCAGCCCCGAAGAGGTTCGAGGTGCCTGGCCTCGATGACAAGGAGCTCCAGCTTGTTGGTGCGCAGGTGCCCGCAATCGCTGGTGCGCTTAGGAATCTGCCGTCCAAGTCGCTGTATCGGCGACTTGTCGTCGTTGACCTCCTCGCACGAACCGGGGCAACCGTGGAGACGCAGTTGGACGAATGGGGATGCCTTGCCTTGATTTGGAGGAACCTCATCGGTCGGACCGGGGGTAGCAGTTCCGGCGCCGCCCGGACTGATTCACTTCTCGCGATGAGTGAGGTTGCGCTCGATCTGCCTGAAGCCAACCGGTCCTACCCTCGGCCCGACGCGGCTGCGCTGGATGCGCTCCGTGATGACCTACTCGTTGCACCCGAGAACCTGCTCAAAACTCAGCCTGAGTTCGCGCATGATGAGATTCGACGCTTCGCTACTGCGGTTCGCTTGGCGCGCGCCGAGTCCATTGCTGAAACCTTGAAATCGTCCGGGCCTGCCAGGTGGTCGATGTCTGCCGCGAAACTCGCGTGTGAGGGCACGCTTTCGGGGGCGGCGGACCCACATGCCAAGCTCGCTGAGATAGTGGCCGAGTTCGTTGACCTTGGCGACGCCTCGACCCTTCGGTGGAAAGATGTACCGCTCGAGGCAGCGCTCGAGATGCCGAATGCGTACGATCTTTTACACACGATGTTCAGTGCTGACTCTTCGAAGGCGGAGGAAAAACTCGCCAAGTTCATTCGAGTGGTGTCGCTTCAACAGCGGCGGGACGAAATGGTCGACGTTACTCGAGGGGAACCCGTTGCACGTCTCGTGGTCGATCAAGTCGAGCAGCCGTGGAGCTCCAACGACAACACGTTCCAGTTTCTTACCGACTGGCTCAGCTCTGCACTCGTCGAGCGTCTGCCGGAAGGCAACGCAACCCGGATAGCGCTCAAGGAACATCTACTCGAGCATTGGCGGACTCACCACCCGTCGGCCACCGCAGAACCTGGGACCGAACAGGGCCCGCAAGACACCGAGGACCAGGTCCCCTACTATGCCTCGAATGCTTATGCGAAACCGCAAACGCATCCGCGAACTCGTAGGCTGAGCTACGGCATCACCCAGGACCGGTACGTGCAGTTGTTCGCGCTCCTCGGCCCTGACATCGACGAGGACGTACGTGCCTGCCTCGACCAAATCGCGACGGAGTCCCCGTCGCGACTCAAGGCAGCGGTCGACCTTGGATGGAGCGCTTGGGGACTCGGGCAGTACGACCCGATTCTCCTGTTGGAACTGACGGAGGCCTACTACATCGACACGTCCCCCCGAGGCCGGATGAAGTACTGGAACGGTATCCGTAGTCATCAGGCAGGTAGATTCGGGGCACTTGCGAACCATAACTATGGGTCATTCTGGGTCCTCACGCGGATGTGCGAACCTGCCGAGTGGATTTCTGTCGTTAACCGGATGATGAACCACGCGGCCAAGATTCGGTGCCAAGCAGACGATGGTTCAGGCGTCGCCGAGAGCTCTCAGTTGGTCTTGGCAATCGACGGCACCGCACGCACCTACGTCGGAGACAACGGTGTATGGGGCTGGTATCGCGGAAACACCCGCGGGCCGTACCCGTGCATGAGCGCCCTTCAGACGGTTGAGCGGTGGTTTGACCAGCAGGTTGCACACGGAGTTTCACTCCCTGCTGTGGCAGCCATGCTTCTCGACGGTTGTGAGAACCTCGCCGTTCCTGGCCTCGTCGTCGGCGCAATTATCCGTCACCTCGATGCCGACCCGACGGCGCTGGACCCGTTCATCGTTGAACCGCTTGTGTGGTGCTTCGAAGAGGAGCGTGTGAGCAGGGAAGCAATTGGATTCATGCGCGCGCCAGACGACGGCATCACGAGACCCGAACGTCGCACGTTGTTCCTGCGCGAACTCCTGAGCGTCCTAGTTCTTCGAGCTGACCCCAGTCGCCGCGCGGAGTTCAAGGATATGGGAGCCCAACTCGTGGCAAACACTGCCCGGTTCGATGCTGGCGGCGCAACCGTACGTAGATGGGCCGCCGTTCTCGATGCCGAGAACATGACGACCGAGTCTGTGGAGGGAGGCGTCCTCCTGTCGGTCAAGCAACCCGATGACCTGGAGGAAGAGCTTGCGGCGATGCGCGCCGACTCAGCGCGCGCAAGTCTGCTCATCGGGATCCAGAACAAGTACTGGATTCCCGCCCGTCAGAAGGGCGAGGGGTGGGAGCCACCGACGCCGAGCGAGGTTGCTGAGGACCTGGCACTGGTCAAGGACCTAATCAAGGATCCACCGGTCCTCGCCGCCTCAGACCCAGATCTAGCTCTTGCGTATATTGCCGCGGCGGCTGTGAAGAGCGCGGCTGCGGGACATCCAGAGGCGTTCGGGGACGAGGCGCCCTTCGCCATCGCTTCTGTGCTGAGCATTCTTAGCCAGGCGGCGGCCATCAGTGACGAGGACTACGGCGATCTCCACTTCGAAAGCGACATAGGGACCCGAGCCGCGGCTGCAGGCGCACTGCCACACATGCTACTGCCCGAAATTGCTGATTACATCCTCGCCGCAGGGGTTACCCCAGGTGATATCGCTGCAGGTGCAGCACCCCTGGGGCACCTGGCTGCGACAGATACTTGCTTGTCGTTCGCCCGCAACTGTGACGTCGTCTGGGTGCACGCGTGCATTGGCGAGCCGTGCATTCACAAGATTGCGTACCAGTGGGCCCTCGACCTGGCCCGAGCTTGCGAGATCGGTCATTTCGACGAGGAGTTGCAGCAGAACCCTCGTGTCGCTATCACAGGCGACTTGATGGCCCGGGTTCCAGAAATTCCGCCGGACCGGCTAGACACGCCTCGCTTGAGCGCAACGATCCGAGCTGTTGGACGGGCAGCGGCGTCGAATGCCTGCATCGCGGAAACGGCACAACACGACCTCGAAGAGCTCCTCAAGGCACAGGCGAAAGCGATGGTGGATCAGGAGACGTCAGGAGACGCGTACTTCATCGACGACCACGGCGCCCAAACAGTTGCAGCGGCACGAGCCCTCCTTCACAACCATGCGCGTCCCGGGGGCACGGGCCTGCTGCGCAAGTACATTACATCGCTCGTTCCTGCGAGCCACGTTTTCAGCGCGTTCCTCCGCGATCTGGCTGCGGTAGGGGCGGAGACGCAGGAACTCGCTGACACGGCGCGAGCGGCTTGGCCGACCGTGTTTGCTCACGTACTCGACCAGGTAGAGGTGCATAGGACCCTCTACGAGCGCAGCGATACCTTCAGCGACTACGCGTTGAGCCATCTCCTTCCCAACTTGGGGGGGACGCCGGAGCCTTTACACAACGAACTCGGCCAATTCACCTTTGAATGGGTTGCAGCGGACCAGCTTGTTGAGCTCATCCCGAGATGGCTCCCTCACGCTGCCGGAAGGACCGGTTGTCTTCACGAGCTGATCCTGTTCCTCCAGCAGGTTCCTATAGTGACGCAGGTTAGCGCTGGACTGGCCTGGCTCAGTGAGTTGTGTCTATCGAGGCCGGACAATCAGGTGCCCACCTACGCGCCGATGAATGAGTGGTTGGTAAAGCTCAAGCCAGAAGCCGACACACGGGGCGCGGGCGCGACCTGGCTCGAACTGGTCGACGCACTCGTGTACGCCGGCAACAAGGCCCTAGCCTCGGTCTTTCACGGGCCGGTGACTCAAGCCGCTGAACGCACGTCAGTGAGCTGTTCGGGCTGATTTAAAGGGCGGGGCATGGTTGAGGCCCGGCTGTCGCGCCGGGTGTGCGGGTTCCGGGGGTCCTTCGGGGTCGTCGGTGCAGAGGGTCGGCGGTCAGCCGAACGCGGTGCGTATTCGGTGCCAGCCTGCGGCGATGGCGGCGGCCCAGCGCCAGGTCTTGTCGATGCGTAGTCGGGTCTGTCGGGCGCTGCGGGTGATGCGGGCAGCCACGTGCAGCACTCGGTAGCGGAACGCGGCGATCTCGCAGCGGGCCAGCACTGGGTCGCCATCAAATGCGATGAGTTTGGTCCAGGCGATCAAGTCGGTGGCCATCATGACGACCTCGAGCCAGGCGGCGTTCTCGTTGAACCCGCGGCAGGGCAGGTTGCGTAGCCCGGTGGCTTTGGCCTGTCGGATACGGTCTTCGACTCGGGCGTGCTGGCGGTGACGCAGTTCCAGGCCGGCGATATTGCCGCAGACCACTCCGGGTGGGGTGTCGGTGAGGAACGCGGTGATGCGCATGCCGTCCGAGTCGGTGAACGTCAGCTGCGCCCCGGGGTGCGGCCGTTCTTTGCGCAGTATCAACCGTGATCCGTCTGGCCAGGCCGACAGGTCGATGTTGGCGGTGACCTCGGCTACCCAGGCACCGTTCCGGATTCCGCTATCGGTGTCGATGGCCGGGGACCAACACTGCTCAGGGATGCCATCGACGAATTTCTTGATACGAAAGTCCACCGGGAACCCGAAGGAGAACCCGACCCCACGCTCGCGGCAAGCGGCCGCAAACGCTCGGGTGGCGCCAGCCGAATCCGAGCGGGCCAGCACCTGTGGGCCGCCGGGATTGCCGGGGATGGGACGCGCATGTGCAGGGAGCGAGGCCAGAGCCATGTCCAGGACCTGGATGTGGTCGGCCGCGGTGTTCGAACCAGCATTGCCGGGACGTAGCAGCCCGCCCAGTGCCTCCCCGCCAGCAATGTCGGGCCGATCCAGAAACGCCAGCAGCGGGTG
Organism: Dietzia sp. B19; assembly: GCF_014145155.1. Classification (NCBI taxonomy): domain Bacteria; kingdom Bacillati; phylum Actinomycetota; class Actinomycetes; order Mycobacteriales; family Dietziaceae; genus Dietzia; species Dietzia sp. B19. The sequence goes on from NZ_JAALED010000574.1 coordinate 4,784, forward strand.
GAACCCGAAGGTGCGCTTCCAGGTCGCGGCCGCGTTCTCCTTCTCGCTATGGGCGACGGTGATCGTGGCATCCAGATCGATGCACAGTTCCTGACTCAAATCCGGGCCGGCGCCCGCGGCCCACGCCGCCTGCCGGGCTGCCGCCCGCGCGGCGCGCACCGCCGGAAGGTGCTCGGCGTCGACTCGGTCCAGCACCCGCCACGCCGTCGGCATCGAGGCGACCGGACCGAACACGCCCTGGCGATCACCCAGGACCCCGATCCCGGTGATCGCGTCCGCGCCATCGGCTAACA
>NZ_JAALED010000574.1:5130-5458 GCF_014145155.1 Dietzia sp. B19
GCACCTGGCCCGGGGAGTGGACCCGTGCCCCCGCGGTAGGTGTCCGTCAGAGCGTCGTTGAGCGCAGCGACCAGGCCAGAGTGCTCGGCGAGCTCCCGCAGCATCCCCAACCCGGCGTGCGAGACCACGCCCGACCCGTCCGCACTGACCCTCAACCGCCGAAATGACCCGCTAGACTTCACCTGGGAAGTGCTCCTCGAACTGATATGACGTTGACCCTAGACAAGTCACATCATCCCAGCTCCGGAGCACTTCCCATGTCATTTCTGAGCCCTCACCTCACGTCCCGCGTGAAAGACCGAGGCTAGTGGGTATCTCCGTTAGTGCG
>NZ_JAALED010000575.1:0-12236 GCF_014145155.1 Dietzia sp. B19
TGTCCGAAATCAACGCGGCAGGTCAGCCATCGGAGCACTGTCAGATCGGCAGAGTGGTGTCGGAGACGGCGAAGTCGCGGAGCCAGTACACGAACTGCGTCCAAATGCCGCTGAGCAGCAAGATTCCGACGACGATGAGCATGATGCCGCCGACGATCTGAATCGTTCGCGTGTGTCGTTGCAGCCAGCCCACTGTGCGGATGGCTCTCGTCGAACCGAAGGCCACCACAATGAAAGGCAGTCCGAGCCCCAGGCAGTACGCCACGATGAGCAGTACTCCGCGTGCGGCGTCGAGTCCGGTTCCGGCGGCAACTGACAACGCCGCTGCCAGAGTCGGTCCGAGACACGGCGTCCATCCCAGGGCGAAGACGGCGCCAAGTAGCGGCGCGCCCGCCCAGGTGGAAAGTGCTTTCGGCTGCATTCGAGTGTCCCTCTGGAGGGCGGGTATGGCCCCGATGAACACCAGTCCCATCAAGATGGTCACCACACCGCCGAGCCGTTGCAGCAATTCTTGCCGGGGGGCGAGGTATTGCACGGTGCCCAGCACCATCGCCGACAGCAGTACGAAGACCACGGTGAATCCAGCAACGAATAGCACCGCGGCGAGGACGACTCGTCGTCGCGATGACACCCGCTGACGCTGCTGTTCAAGAGTGAGCGAGCTGGCTTCGGCGCGGCGTTGCTCGGCGGCCTGCACAGTCACCGCCGGGCGCTCTGCACCCACGATGCTGGCCATATATGCCAGATACCCGGGCACGAGCGGGACTACGCACGGCGAGGCGAACGAGACGAGTCCAGCGAGGACACATGCTCCCAACGCGAGCAGCAGAGGTCCGGAGGCAGCAGTTTGTTGGAACGTCTGGCCAATAGATTGCGCAATCAGCACCGTGTTCATGCAGCGTCGCTTTCAGCAGGCTCGGCCAGCAGTCTCTCGATGACCGGCTCCAACTGGGTGTCGGTGACCTCTGCTAGATACACCGCAGCGACTCGGTGCTGTTTGTCGAGAATCAGTGTCGCTGGCACCACCGAGGTGGGGAAACCATGTAGCGCCGCCACCGCGGCCTGCGACGGGTCCCAAATTGAGGGATAGGTGACCCCGTTGTCCTCGATGAAGTCGACAGGCTTTTGCCGATTCGGGTCCCGCAAGTTGACGCCGAGATTGGTGAAGCCTTGCGCCTGGTACTTGTCCTGCAGTCGCTGCAGGTCGTCGGTTTCCGTCCGGCAGGGCGCACACCACTGACCCCACAGGTTGATCAGCACCACCTCGCCAGGAAAGTCTGCGACCGCCACAGTGGCCTCCGGATCTACTACTTCCGGGCCAGACATCGGAGCGATCTTCTGGCGGTCCGCCGGCGGATCATAGAAGATCTCAATCTGGCCGCCCGGGCTGACAAAATCGAACGTCTCACCTGAAGCGACGGCATCAGTGCCGCTAGCGCAGCCAGTAAGTACAAGCGAACTCACCACCACTGCGGCCAGTTGGCATCTTGCCCGTCTGCCCCAGCTACCGGGCTGCGCACCCTTGCCGAACACATCCGTCGTCATCACAGCATCAGCACCACTCTTGCCTGCACAGTCACACCGGACGATTGTGCCGCCCCTACCCCATTGGTTCGGTCGGGGTTCGATGAAGGTCTGATCAAGATTCCCGAGAGAAGCTGTGGGCGCCGCGAGACCGATGCACAGTGTGCAGCTGACACGAGAACCGGATTCCGAGTGCAAAAAGGAGACCCCCATGGCACATGGGCATGGTGGACACGGGCAGGTGCAGGCTCGTGGGTGGGGCATGGCTATCTCGGCCTGGCTGACGGGAATCTACTTCGTCATCGAGTTGGCGATCGGGCTGTGGACCGGCTCGGTTGCGGTGATCTCGGACGCTTTTCACACCTTCTCGGCGGTCGGTGGTGTCCTAGTCGCCATCTTCGCTGCTCGACTCGCCCGCCGCCCCGCAGACGAGAATCGCAGCTTTGGCTGGTACCGCGCCGAGATCGTAGGCGCGCTGGTCAATGGCGGTTTCCTGCTAATCATGGCGATGGTGGTGATCGTGATGGCTGCCATGCGCATGAATGATCCGGTTGACCTGCCCACGACGCCCATGCTGTGGGCAGCCGCGGGAGGCTTGCTTACCGAAATCGTCGCCCTGAGCCTGATCTGGAAACAAAGCCGCAGCGACATGAACGTTCGTGGCGCGTTGTGGCACATCATCCAGACCTTCGTCGGCAGCCTGCTCATCATCGTCACCGCACTAGTGATCAAGTTCACCGGGTTCTTGCTGATCGATCCGCTGCTCGGTTTGGCGTTCGGCTTCGTGCTTGTATGGGCAAGCTGGAGCATCCTGCGCGACGCCACCCATCTGCTCATGGAGGGCACACCCGACGAGGTCTACCTGTCTGACGTGACTGAAGACCTGGCAGCGATAGATGGGGTGGAAGACGTCCATCATGCCCATGCTTGGGCACTAACCAGTGGACGTTTCGTGTTCTCCGGCCACCTGCGCACCTCCGCAAGCGCCGATCCGCAGATCGTTCTCCAATCCGCCTCCAACCTGCTTCAAGCTCGGTACCGCTTCTTCTTTTCTACTGTGCAGGTGGAGACCGACTGTCCCGACGAGACTGCGGCATCAGCGATCGACATCACACGTGCGGCGGGTACGAGGAGGGGGCAGGAGTAAGGACCTTGATCCTGCTTGCGTTGATCGCGGTCTAGTCACCCGGGACGATTGCGGGGTGGCCCCGACCGGACCGCATCCGAACCAAAAATCACGTCGGGGTAACGGTCGGGCGATGCCGTAGATGACTAACAAATGGCGTATGAACTGCTGATTTCTGGATTCTCAGGAAACTCTCCGTGACCGGACGATATGCAACTGTTACCGTTTCGGGAGTCTCCAGTGGTCGTCGGTATGAAGCTGCGACCATCGCTTAAGTTGAAGGAATCAATCATGTCGAGCTCCTCCAAGAGCGTTCCGTTCGCCGATCTCATGGACTCGCTTGGTGTGGGCCACCGCATCTCTGCTGGTGGGCGTCATCGCGCCAACCGATCCAGGGGAGTGGGCCGGATCGCCGCCACCACGCTGGCTGGCGCCGCAATCGCCGGTGGCGCGGCGCTTAGTGTCGCCCCTGTGGCCGCTGCCCAATCGTCTGATCCCGAGCACGTCGGACAGATGGTCGAAGAGGCTGCCGCCCGCTATGGCATCGGAGCTGACGCGGTCCGCCAGTATGCAAGTCAGGCCCCCGGGCTGAGCCAGGCGCTCGGATTCGATACTGCTCAGTCGTCGTCTTCGGCGTTTTCGGTCGCCAGCCAAGCTCACAGGCCGACTGATGGAACGATCACCTCTGGCTTCGGCTCGCGGTGGGGCGCTAACCACAATGGCACCGACATCGCTGCGCCGATCGGCACACCCTTGTATGCAGCCAAGTCCGGCACGGTCGTGGCCTCCGGCCCCGCTTCCGGTTATGGGTTATGGATTCGCATCAAGACCGATGACGGCTATCTCTTGGAGTATGGCCACAACAATGCCAACTACGTCACCGAAGGCCAGCAGGTCACCGCCGGCCAGGTGATCGGTGAAGTCGGTAACCGTGGCTACTCGACTGGTCCGCATGTGCACTTCGGCGTACAGAATCCCGCCGGCCAGTGGATCGACTCGGTGTCATGGTTGGCCGCGAACGGCGTCGTCATCTGAGGACGTAGACAACGACCTGCTGCTCGACACTTCCGATCCAGGCCCGGATGCCACAATTCGGCACGCAACACGCTGATCTCGCCGGATCGGAACCATCCCTGCCGACAGTGGCGGGAGGCGGGCACGATTAATGATCGCCGGAGCTGGTGCCGACAGGAGGGCCCCGATGCCGACCGTCCTACCACCACGCCTACCGTGAACGGCGTGCAGAGGGTCTTTCGCGTGATGACGCCGGGGTGGTTGATTTCCTTCATCGCCGTCGCACTGTTCGTCTATACGTGCTTCACACTGTTGGCGCCATGGCAGTTAGGCAAGAACGAGGATTTGAAGACGCGCAATTCCCAACTTCTTCACAGCGTCGAAGCCGATCCAGTGCCGTTGACGGAATTGACGGCGCGGGACGCGCCGTTGGACGAATCCGAGTGGCATCGGGTCACAGTAACCGGTCGCTATCTGCCCGAAGACGAAGTGCTCTTGCGGCAGCAAGCTGTCGACGGGGAACAGGTTTACCAAGTTCTCACCGCATTTCGGACCGAGGGCGGCGATGATCTGCTTATTAATCGTGGATGGGTTCGCGTTGGCGAGAACAACACGGTGCCGACCTACCCGGCCGCGGTAGCCGATCCAGTGACCATCACCGCCAGGCTCAGAATGCCCACCGACACCCCGGCCGAACCGATAGTTCTGCACGATCGTCACATGGTGCGCTCCATTGAAACCTCGACGATCGGTCGGGTTCTGGATCTCGATCTTGCTGGCTATCATCTCCAGCTCCCCGGAGGCCAACCAGGATCACTCGAGCCAACTCCGATACCGGAAGTCGAGGCGGGTTCGTACCTGTCCTATGGGCTTCAATGGCTTGCATTCGGAGTTCTAGCGCCAATTGGGCTTGGCTACTTTCTGTGGAGTGAAATCCGGGAGCGGCGCCGCCAACGTAGCCAGGGCAACGACGAGCAAGGCAGCCTAGGCGACGGTGCTGTGGGACCTGGTGACAGGGATATCGATCCTGATGTCGTATCCGGTCATATTGCTGAGGTGGATGCGGCCACGGAGGCAGTGGCCCATGACCGCCTCGTAACGATGACCGTTCGTGATCGCTACGGCACCAGATTTGAGGCTGAACGCCGACGGCGTCTACGTCCGAGAAATAGGCTCGATTACTGAGTCCAATCCTCGAGCTGGCTCTCGCCCTTACCTCGCGGGAGCTCATCAATTTCTCGCCCTCGGCGCCCTGCCCGACATGCTCACGTTGAGCGCCTGCAGCCGGCCCGGCCGACGACGGGTCCGCTCCCGATATCGGCGCGCACTCATGGCCGGGGATCTCAGCCCCGCCGACGGCGGCTAGCAATCCACCCCACCAGCATCGCGAATACTGCGGTGACCGTGATGATGAGTTCAGGAATTGAACGTAATCGGGTGGCAAGTGTGAACTCGGTATTGAGCGGGACCTGTGCGACGAGGGCATCGGCAGTGAACATTTCGGTCTGCTCGAGCACATCGCCATTCGCCGCGATAATCGCGCTGACACCGCTGGTGGCCGCTACCACCACCGTGCGGTTGTGTTCGACAGCGCGCAGCCGCGACATCGCCAGCTGCTGATAGGTCATGTCGGTATCGCCGAAGGTTGCATTGTTCGTTGGTACCGCGATCAACTGCGCCCCCGACCGAACCGACTCGGCCACCAGATCATCGAACGCGACCTCATAACAGGTGGCCACAGCGAGCGGTGTCTCATCGATGGTCACCACACCATCGCCGTTACCGGGCACGAAGTTGCCCGCCTGCGCGGCATAAGGCGAAAGCTTGCTCACGATCGATCGCATTGGCAGATATTCACCAAATGGAACCAGTCGTCTTTTGTCGTGCGCATCGCCAGGTCCTGTTCCTTGCTCCCACACCAGCGCTGTATTTCGGGTGGTACCGGAGCCAGTGGACACCACCGCCCCCACAAGGATCGGAGCGCCGATTGCCTCTGTGGCCGCATCGATCTGTTCTGCAGCGTCGGCATTGCGAAACGGGTCGATGTCTGATGCGTTCTCCGGCCAGATCACCAGATCCGGTGCGGGCTTCACCCCCGCTGCGACCTCGGCGGCGAGAGCGTCGGTACGAGCCACATGATTGTCCAGTACAGCGCGCCGTTGCGCGTTGAAATCCAGACCGAGTCGGGGCACGTTGCCCTGGACTAGGGCAACCGTTTTAGAGGGGGTGGTGATTGGTGCGGTAGAGACGGGTATCGAGCCGAGTGCAGAGGCGGTCACAAGCACCGCCCCGAGTAGCAACACCGAGCGCCAGGCGGAGCGCCGAGCAAGTCCGACGACCACTGCAGCCGTCGCGCTGCCCACCAGTGCAACGGACAGGCTCACCCCTGGCGCCCCAGCGATCTGAGCGATCGCCAGCAATGGTCCATCAGTCTGACCGAACGCCAGCCGGCCCCAGGGAAACCCACCGAAGGGCAGGCGCGCTCGAACCGCTTCGGTGGCCACCCAGCAGCACGCGATCCACAGTGCAGCCCCGGGCAGCCGCGCCACCAGTGCGGTGGCCCCAGCGAAGACAGCGACTGCCACGGCCTGTAGCGCCGCTAATGCTAGCCAGGGGACAGCGCCGACATAAACCCCCACCCAGGGCAGTAAAGGTACGAAGAACCCGAGACCAGCCAGGTATCCCAATCCGAACGCGCCGCGCACGCCGATCCCTCGGACCGCCAGAACCAAAATGGCAAGACCGGCCGGGGCGAGAAACCACAAGGATAGAGGCGGGAAACTGGTGTACAGCAGTATTCCTGCGCCCAATGACGACACCATTCGACCAAGCGCACGGCCGACGGGGTGACTATTTAGCCACCGCCGAGAAGGCGTTGACCGCGGTTGATTTCGGGTAACCCCGCCCATCCTGAGGCCGACTGCTGGCAGTACCACCGATTGCGGCCCACGGTTCTTCTGTCGTGTTGTCATGTCACGCTCGCGAGGTGCGCTCTCGTCTTCCGCAGAGGTCGCGGGGGGAGCGAATCGAACCCGTTCACGGCCTCGCTGAGTCCACGCGCGCGGCCCCGGAGCGGGGCCCGGCACATGCCTCCGACCGGGACGCACAGAGCGGATCGGAAGCATATCTGCCGGGTCACCCGGCGAGCTGGCCGATCTGGAACTCGGCGAGCCGCGATTGTGGCTGGGACGCTCCACTGTGCTGGTCGGTGAAACTCTCTGTCCCGTCTGTGCCGCACAGCTGCTCGATCCGGTCCGGCCCGCCCGGGTGTTGGTCGACCCACGCGGTGAGGTCGTAGACGATGTTCTCGATCACGGTCCAACACGAGTCGGTCGAATCGTTCTGCTGGACCTCGGCCATCGTGACCTGTTTCTCGGCTCTCTCGCCCGTCTGGAGCTGCTCTGCCTGCTCTGGCGCGCCCGTGTCGTTCCCGGCGCAGCCCACAGCTAGGAGCAGGGCGGCGGTGGAGCCGGAGGCGGTGAGTGTCCTGCGCAGTCTCATTCGATCTCCTCGTATAGTGATCTACCGAAAGTCCAGGCGGCCAGCCACGTACACAGGACCGTGAGCACCAGTGCTACGCCGATGTGAAATGCCAAGGTCGAACTGCCCCCTAAGCTCGCTTGGGCGAACGTGGCCCCGAACAGGACGAGGGCGACGACTGCAGCCCAGCGACCTCGCCGTGTAGCCCACGCGCGCCACCCTAGAACCAGAGCCAGCACGCCGGTGAGGACATGAAGGGCGATGGCGGCCGAGCTGTGGACGTCCAGACTGGTGCCGTCCTGGACCAGCACCCCTGCCGAAGTGAAGAGGAGTCCGAGGGCGCTGACTGTCACTAACGCCACCGCTCGTGCGAGCAACAACAATCGTCCGGAAATCTGTAAATCTTGTGATCGCGACACTTTCCCTTTCTCGAGCTGCTCGTCCACTTCTTCGTGGTGGGAGGCGGCCGGCGACCCGCCCCACTTGTCCCCCAATGCCGCACGCACTGTCACATCTGGAGATTGTGCTGTGCTGACCTCTTGATTCGGTCGGGGTTTGATGAAGGTCTGATCAAGATCCCGGACGTGACGGTCGCTGACGCGGTGCTGAATTGGTGCGCGGCCAGTTGGGGTGAACCTGGGTGAAGCCTGTCAGGACGTCCAGCTTCCGAAGGCCTTCCCATGTCGCCCACGTAGTCCCTGACACTCGCAACAGGCAGCTTGATGAACGCTGCCAGAGGCTGTGGTCAGAGGGAGACTCTAGGCACGATGCACGCTTGAGGGAGCCGCTCCCGGTCGTTCTTCGACACGGGCGTGCAGGCCCCCACTTCTTGCGACGGGGACTCTGCTCGTCTAAGTTCGAGCAGAAGTCACATCACGAAACCATCACGGTATAGCGGCAGGGGAGACACGGCGGCAGTGGAGCGAAGACGTGCACGCCGCAAGGCACACCCTTTAACTGTCGACATCTGGGCGAGTTCTGGTCGCCCTCGAGGTGGCGGTACGCATCGCCAACCCTCCGCCCGGCCCGAGTTACGCGATCAGGTCGTCGTCGTCACGGTCGCCGCCGGGGCCATCGTGTCCTCGATAAGTTTTCTAGTGGACCAGCACACAGAGGCTGGTGGTGAGCACATTCACCTCATCGCGCACGAGGAGTCGATCAGTCCTGCTGGCCAGTCTGGAGACATAGCCCTTCCCCCGGCTGAACTGCCTGGGCCCGTTGCGGTGCAAGGCGACATCCCGCTGGAGAGCGCTGCCGCCATGGTGTCGTCATTGGCGGCAGGCACCGAAATCGACGCTCGCCGGCAAGTTGCCGAGGAGACCGCGCGCCGTCCAACAGCAGCGATGCCGACAGTCGGGACCCTCACGTCTGAGTTCGGCCAACGCTGGGGCTCGCTCCACGGCGGCATCGATATCGCAAACGTGATCGGAACCCCGATCGTGGCGGCGACTGACGGGACCGTCATCGATGCCGGCCCGGCGCAAGGGTTCGGCAATTGGGTCCGACTGCTGTCGGATGAGGGCACGATGACCGTTTATGGACACATGGAAGAGGTTCTCGTGTCCACCGGCCAGCGTGTACAGGCTGGACAGACGATTGCCCTCATGGGAAGTCGTGGCTTTTCCACCGGGTCGCACTTGCACTTCGAGGTGTGGTTGAACGAGGGACGGGAGCGCGCCGACCCCATCGAGTGGCTCCGGGAAAACGGTATCGCGACCAACTGAGTCAGCCCTTGGAGTGAGCCGGGGTCTGCGGTAAGGAGATCGTGAATCGGGCGCCGCGGCCGAGCCCGTCGCTGTGAACGCGGATATGGCCTTCGTGGGCTTCGACCAGTGCGCGAGTAATGGTGAGTCCGATGCCGCTTCCTCCGTGTGCCCGGTCGCGTGCGGTGTCGACGCGGTAGAAGCGGTCAAAAATGTGGTCGAGGTGCTGCGCTGCGATGCCTTCTCCAGTGTCGGCGATAGTGATCTCCACGTTCCCGTTGTGTAGGCGACTGGTGACGGTGACCATCCCACCTGAGTCGGTGTGGCGGAGCGCGTTGTGCAAAAGGTTGGTCAGGACCTGGTTGATTCGATCACTGTCGACAGTGATCGGTATTGCCTGATCAATACGTGCTTGGAGCAGCACATTTTTGTGCGAGTACTCGGGGCGCAGGGCGTCGATCGCGGCCGCGATGATGCTGCGAGTGTCGGTACCGATGGGGATGAGACGCGTGAGGTGTTCTTCGGCTCGGGACACCGCGCTGACGTCGTGAGCGAGCCGGCCTAGCCGACCAGTCGCGGTTCGCAGAATGCGCAGCGTGTCGTCGTCGAGTGCACGGACGCCGTCTTCGATTGCCTCAAGGTGGGATTCGAGCGTGGCCAGGGGAGTCCGCAACTCGTGTGCGAGATCTGAGAGCATCCGTCGGCGTGTGGTTTCGGTGGCATCTAGTCGTCGTGCCAGTTCGTTGAAGCTGGCGACAAGATCGTCGAATTCACGACCTATTCTCGGCTCGTGTACTCGTGAGTTGTATTCTCCACCGGAGATCTGCTGGACTGATCGGGTGACCGGGGTGATCGATCGTTGAACGCGGCGGGCGATGTAGCCGCTGACAGCCAGCGACAAGATCACCGATACCGCCAGTGCGATCGACCAAGACAGCATCATTGACGAGTTGAATGCCTCCTCCATATGGGCTGCTTCGGAGGAGTTCTGTGACAGTCCGGCCATCTCCAGATGCTCGTGGAAGATTCCGGGGGCAAGTATTGCGGCGACGACCCAGGCACTGACTGCGAAACCGATCATCACAAAAGCGAGCGCCGCCAGTAGCCGGGTACCGAAGGTGGCAGTGGTGAACCACCGCTTGAGGCGCGTCACGTTGTCACCCAGATCGATCCGGCTCACTGACCATCTCCGGTGCGGTAGCCGACACCGCGGACGGTGCGGATGTATGCGCCCCGGGACGCAGTGTCTCCGAGCTTGCGTCTGAGGTGCGCGATGTGGACATCAACAAGGTGCGTGTCGCCGACCCAGTCGGGCCCCCAGATCGCATTGATCAACTGCGTCCGGGACAGCACCAAGCCGGGGTCTCGCGTCAGTGCCGCCAAGAGGTCGAACTCGGTCCTGGTCAACTGGATCGGGGTGGTGTCGACGGTGACCTCGCGGCCTTCGACGTCGATTGCCAGTGCCCCAATCCTTCGCAGCTCTCTGTGATCGGAGGCCGCAGACGGGGAGCGTAAGGCCGTAGACGATCGAGGACGGCGCAGCATGACCTGGATGCGGGCCATGAGCTCTCGTGGGCTGAACGGTTTGGTCATGTAGTCGTCGGCTCCCACGGACAGTCCGATGAGGGTGTCGACCTCCTCGGTGCGGGCGGTGAGCATGACGACATACGCATCGGAGAAGGTGCGCAACTGGCGGCACACTTCGACGCCGTCCAGCCGCGGAAGACCGAGGTCTAGCACGACGACGTCGGGATCGACTTGCCGGATCAGGTCGACTGCGTCCTGCCCGTCATGAACGACCGTGAGGTCGAAGCCGTCACGAGTCAGATAGGTACCGATGAGGTCGGCGAGCTCACGCTCGTCTTCGACGACCATCGCCCGCAACCCTGCGGTCGCGCGAGTGGTCGGTGACTCACCTTCAGGTCCGGCGTCTCGAGAATCGGATGTGGACATAAGGCCAATCATCGTCGTAGGTCTGCCACTGGCGCCTACCGCGTGCTCGATCTTGATCAGACCTTCATCAAACCCCGACCGGATCAATGGGGTCGGCGAAGGACAATCTCCAGATGTGACTATGCGTGCTAGAGCGGTGCTGATGATGCTATGAAGCCGGCGACGCCCCACCGGAGCTGCCCCTCGATCCGGCTCGTCGCACCGGGAACGGCAGAGGGGACTCAAATCAGTGCCTAGGATAGCTCCGGTCACCGCGTTCATGCGCAACTCATGGCGCACTCTCACCGCGATGCGCACGGCATTGATTCTGCTATTTCTGCTGGCGGTGGCGGCGATACCGGGGGCACTCCTGCCGCAGCGCAGCCTCAACCAGGGAAACGTCAATCAGTACATCGCGGACAACGGCTGGCTGGGGGAGTTCTTTGACAAGCTCCAGCTGTTCGACGTGTTCTCCAGCTGGTGGTTCACAGCCGTGTACGTGTTGCTGTTTATATCCCTGGTGGGCTGCCTGACACCGCGGTCGATTGATCTGGTCAAACAACTCAAGGCCCCGCCGCCGCTCGCCCCGCGTAACCTTGCACGCCTGCCGCATCATGCGGCGTACCGGACCACGGCCACGCCGGAGCAGGCTGCGGACCAGGTCCAAAAGAGCCTCAAGGGCTGGCGGGTCCGTCGCAACAACGGGGACGGTCGCGTGTCGGGCAGCATCGAGCTGTCCGCGGAGCGCGGATATGCGCGCGAGGTGGGCAACATCGTATTCCACTTCGGCTTGCTGTTCCTGCTGATCGCGTTCGCGGCCGGCAAGTTCGTGTACGCGGAGGGCATGCGGGTGATCATCGCCAACGAGGAAGCGCCGGCCTTCTGCAACACCACGCCTAGCCCCGCTGATTCATGGAGTGTGAGGAAGGCTTCTGCCGGGTGACGGTGGGTGCGATTGCGTCTATGGGCGTGCGGGAGCGCCGGCTGGCGCTGCCGGTGGCGGGTCTCCGGGTGGTGCTGTCGTGGGCGGGCAGGTGAGGTCAGGCGGGTTTGGGGATCGCGGCGATCGTGCTGAACACGGCGACGATAGCGACCGCCCAGGGCCACGTTTCGGGGATTTTCACTCTTCGTCGTCGCCCGCTGCGGGCCAGTCGGGCCGCGGCGTGGAGGAAGCGGTAGCGCAGCGCCTTGGGCTCGCACAACGCCAGGACTGCGGCGTCGCCGGTACAGGCCAGCATCCGAGTCCAGGCCACGAGGTCAGCGGCGAGCATCACCGCCACCAGCCACGCCTGGTTGAGGGCGAACTCCCGGGAGGGAAGCCGGCCGAGCCCGGTGTCTTTGGCGTGGCGGATGCGGTCCTCCACTCGGGCGTGAGCCCGGTGCCTGGCCTCGAGGAATTGGAGCTGGCCGGTGGCGGTGTTGGTGACGAACGCCTGGTAGCGCCACCCGTCGATCTC
>NZ_JAALED010000575.1:12246-12472 GCF_014145155.1 Dietzia sp. B19
GTGGGGAGAGGAACCCGGTCAGCTCCGCGATGTCGGCCCCGTCGCGGATGTCCCCGTTAGGGTTGAGCGCTGGTCCCCACGCGGCTTCGGGGCAGGTCGCTATGGCCCGGCGAATCGGGGCAGTGATGGAGAATCCGACCGAGTACTCCACCTGTCGACCGCGGATGCGGTTCTGTTCGGTGATCCAGTCGATCAGGTCGTGGGAGGCGCCGGCGCCGTCGGAGCG
>NZ_JAALED010000575.1:12551-12899 GCF_014145155.1 Dietzia sp. B19
TCCGGTGGTTCTGTCGTGGGCGGGTGGGTGAGGTTAGGCCGGTTTTGGGATCGCGGCGATCGTGTTGAACACTGCGACGATGGCAGTCGCCCAGGGCCACGTTTCGGGAATCTTCACGCGCCGCCGTCGGCCGCTTCGGACCAGCCGGGCTGCCACGTGGAGGAAGCGGTAGCGCAGCGCTTTGGGCTCGCACAAGGCCAGAACTGCGGCGTCGCCGGTGCAAGCGAGCATCCGGGTCCAGGCCACCAGATCCGCGGCGAGCATCACCGCCACGAGCCAGGCCTGGTTTAAAGCGAACTCCCGCGAGGGCAGACGGCCCAGGCCGGTGTCTTTGGCGTGTCGGATCCG
>NZ_JAALED010000575.1:12909-13134 GCF_014145155.1 Dietzia sp. B19
CGAGCGGATCAGCAGGTCACGCCGGTGAGCAGCGGGGATCTGCGCGATTGCCTGGCCCAGGACGTCGATGTGGTCGGCAGCGGTGTTGGAGCCAGCATTGCCCGGGCGCAAGCTCGCCGCGAGAAACTCTTCTGTGTTGTCGCACCACACGCCGATCGGGTGGTACCCGAACGCGCGCTTATACGTCGGAGCTGCATGTTCCTTCTCGCTGTGGGTGACCACGAT
>NZ_JAALED010000575.1:13264-13393 GCF_014145155.1 Dietzia sp. B19
GCGGATGCCGTTCTGTTCGGTGATCCAATCCAGAAGGTCATGGGAGGCGCCTGCACCGTCGGATCGAATCAGCAGGTCACGGCGGTGAGCGGCGGGGATCTGCGCGATCGCCTGGCCCAGGACGTCGAT
>NZ_JAALED010000575.1:13419-23472 GCF_014145155.1 Dietzia sp. B19
GTATCGATCAGCACACGGCCGCGGTCGTGGATCGGGATAAATTGTCGGCGAGCCATGGCCCCTGACAGCTCGGCGGTCAGACCGACCTGATCAGCCAGAAGCCGAGGCGCGATGGCCCCGGCGTGGGCGATCACCCCGACACCATCAGCAGTAACGGACAGGCCAGACGACCACGACGTACGCTTCACCTACCGAGTGCTTTCTGTGTGGGGACATGGAACCTTAGACAAGTCCCAGTTTCCCCTGTTCAGGAAGCACTTCGGTCTATTTTCGCCCAGCGATCCGCAGATCCCCGTGAATCACCGGGGTTAGGTAGGTCGGGCGTCTTCGCAGTATGCCGAAGCGGGACGACGCCAAGAATTCGCTGGCAGTAAAGCGGCAGCGACATCGACCCGATCCGTTCAAGAGCGAACCGTCTGATCGAATAGGGCTGCTGGAGAACCACGAGGGACAAGTCAGTTAACTGCTTCGAGCTTTTCTAGGTAGGCCCCGTTCAGCCCGTCAGTGCTTGACCTTTAGGTAGAGAAATCGGAGATAGTTCAATTTGCGGCGTTCTGTTAGAAGCTCTTTGTCTGATGTTTCTGCCTGCGAGCCAAAGCACGCAGTAGACTACGAGCCCGCTGTTCAACAAGAAGAGCGGACCATCGGTCATCCATACCCCAAGGACGATCGTAACCCCTGAAATGCCAATCATCTCTAGAACATTGCGATTCTCGGAACTCTGCATTGAGCGAGTTAGCACCGCGAAAATGAACGCTAGTAGTACAGGCGCCATAAGGGTGCCTGATAATCCAAAGTTGAAGTGGATCGAGCCCCACAGTGATTGCGGAGTGGTGCCTCTGTCGCTGCCGTAAATGGTTGCGAACACTTCTCGTGCAATGGAACTTCCTTCGACCCCCGGGAGCACGCTGAGCAGGCCGCGTATCCACTCCTGTCCCGGGTGCTCGACGGATAATGTCTCTGTATATCTAAAAGCGGCAATTCCGGCCCGCGGATTAACTAAGAACACCCTATCCACTAAGTCGTATCCTGCCGACTGGATAGATGACGACGAGGCTTCCGGTCTGTTGCGGCCAAGTGCAATAGTCGAGGCTACGAGAACCGAAGCAGCGATAGTAACGGAGGCTACTAGTCCCGGCTTAGAGAGTCTGTTGGATCGTGTCCAGAAGAAGAGGAACACGACAGTTATGGCCACGAATATAAAGAAGGCACCGCGCTGACCAGTACCTACCAGTCCGAATATGGCGATTGCAGCGACAGTGCCAAAGGCTACCCGGGCTACTGCGGATCGTGCTGAAATGATGCCAACGATAGCCAAAGCGGGGAGCAGAGCATTTTTAAACTGATTAACATATCCCGGAAACAGATATCGTGTGCCAGAGTACGACTCGAGACGCAGTGTTGCGACATCTACTTCGTTCCCGGAAACTGAAGCAGCCAGGCCTTCAGCGAAAGCGCTGTATCCCACTGTCTGGTAGTACAACACCACGACCGCAATCGAGACGGCCACGGCCGCGAGGTAACCTGCGCGAATCGGACTGGGTGATATGCGTGGGTGTAGATGAGCTCTGCTATCGAGATTTAGGGCTGCAATTGCGATAGCTGCCGCCAAGTTGTAGCAAATGACGCTGTATCCGACTATAGCAATGTACTTGGAGTCGGTAGCATTCGTCCAATCAGCCTCCAGGATGGTTCCGGCAAGTGTTAAAACACCAACAACTCCAAATATTCCACTTGGCGATATCATGCTCACGCGGTTTCGTGCGACCACAATATGCACTAATAGTGATAGAGCTCCGGCCATCAATAGCGCGATTTGCATAGCTTAAATCCTAAGAGGGTGCCTGAAAGCGGGCATTGCTATAGCCGTCAGCGACCACGAAGACCGGTGAGCTGGCGGTAGAATCGCTTTCGAAGATTGAAGAGTCTGGGATCGGACGACGCGGCTATTCCAAGCGTATCCATCATTGGCAGTTTGCTAGTGGCAAGGATGGTAATCGTCTTTCCGCTGTAGCGCAGTTCCTCGACTCTCGCCCGTTCCTCAAGCTCTTTTCGATCTTGCTCCGACAACTGGAAGCGATCACAATCCAGTAGCTTTGTGAATACGAGTTGGCGAGCGTGCAATGACTCATTCATTTTGGGAAAAGTCTTGTGGCGGGGATTGGAGTTCCCGCTGTGGATGCGGTAGTACATCCCGATTTCGTGGGATTGGATTATTTCATCGGCCAATGCATCGGCGGCTCTGCTCAGCCACACGTCTTCCGCGGGCAGGGACTCGTCTATTGGGAAGAGGACGTCAGCGAGTTCTCTGTTCATCGTTATGGAGGGGCCGGATCTGCTTGGTGCGAGACCTTTTGGGAGTGTGAGGCCATCGAACTTTGGGTCTTCAGAAAACGATCGAATTTTGAAGTACGCAATGGCCTTGATTCCAAGTTGTACATTTGCGAACTGTCCGACACGAAGCCCTAAGGAGCCTTGCGGCAAAATGTCGTCGGCCCCAGGAATCATAACAATATCGCCGGTCGACTTTGAAAACAGTTGATTGAAAGCTTGAACTTTTCCGACTTTGTTTCCGCAGCTAATGAGTTGAATTCGAGAATCTTTGTTGCAGTACTCAGTGACAATTTCGGCGGTTCGATCGGTCGATCCATCATCGATTACTAGCAATTCCCAATTGGTAAATTCTTGCCCGATTGCGGATTCTATGAACTCGGCAACGTGAGCTTCTTCGTTGAATGCGGGAGTCAGTAGGGAGAGCTTCATGCCCGTATTCCTTCCCAGAAATGGTGCCGGTGCGCGGTCGAGAGGATGAATTTGACCGTCCGCTCCGAGGTGTTGTCGATGAGGTAGTCATCAGGAGTGAGGGATCCGACGCCGTTACGCGTGTATCCGGAGTCCATCGCTAGCTGCACGGCTGCTACCACGTCATCTGCCTCGAGGCCGGTCATCATGATTCCACCGGTGTCCAGTGCCTCGGGGCGCTCGATGGAATCCCGCAGGGTGATAGCCGGGAAGCCGAGGATCAATGACTCTTCAGCGATTGTGCCGGAGTCGGACAGACAGCATGCGGCGGACAGTTGGAGCTTGTTGTAGTCGTGAAACCCCAGTGGGTCGGAAAAGGTGATGCCCTCCGGTTCAGACCAGTCCGGAAGCGCCTCGAGCCGTTTCCTGGTTCGCGGATGTGTAGACACGAAGACCTGCTTGCCAAAGTGCTCGCGGACTGCGGTGAGGCAATCGAGCAGCATCCGCAGACGGTCCGGTGAGTCTACGTTCTCCTCGCGGTGCGCGGAGACGAGGAAGTACTCGCCCTCCGTCAGACCCTTGTCCGGCAGGACCGTCGATGCGTCGATCTGGTCGCGATAGGCGTTCAGCACCTCACGCATCGGAGAGCCGGTCTTGAGGATGCGACGCGGATGGAGCCCCTCCGCGAGCAGATTTCGCCTGGCGTGTTCGGTGTAGACCAGGTTGAAGTCTGAGACATGGTCGACCATCCGACGGTTCGTCTCTTCCGGGACGTTCAGATCGAAGCACCGATTGCCGGCTTCCATGTGATACGTCGGAATTTTCATCCGTCGCGCCATCAGAGCCGCTATGCAGGAATTGGTGTCACCCAGAACGAGAACGGCATCGGGCTCTTCTTCTCGCATGACCCTCTCAGCGGCGATGAGCGTGCCCCCGAGCACGGCACCGAGACTCGACGTGTCAACACCGAGCATGTGGTCGGGCTGGCGTATCCCGAGGTCGTCAAAGAAAACCTGGTTGAGCGTGTAGTCGTAGTTCTGCCCTGTGTGGACAAGGACGTGCTCGATACCCGGTGTGGTGTCCAGCCGGTGGATCACACGGGCCAGACGGATAAGTTCAGGCCGCGTCCCGGCGATCGTCATGACCTTCATCGCTGCGCCCCCAATGACGTCGGACTGACCGGTTCGGGAAAGGTGTCTGGTGCCTCTGGGCGGAACAGCTCATGGCTCCAGAACTGGGTGAGCAGAATGTCACTGCCTGTGTTTGTGATGTTGTGCACCCATCCCACTGGCATGTCGATTGCTACGGGGCGGTCACCGGTCACGTCAAAGTCGAGGACCTCGTCGTGGAACATCTTGCGCAGGCTGATCCGAGCTTGGCCCTGGATCACAGCGAACCGTTCGATCTTGACCAGATGATAGTGATCGCCTCGGGTAATACCAGGGACCGTGGTACTGAACGACGATTGGCCCTCGCCACCGCGGCAGCGCACCGTTTCGACGAAGGACCCCCTCGAATCGGAGTGGGGAGTGAGCGCGATGGGGTAGTGCTCGGGAAACAGCCCGGCGCGATAGGTATTGAAAAGGTCAATGCGGAACGCCGAGCCCAGGTCGGGGAACTCGCCGAGTGGTACATACGACCGATGCAACTCCTGGAGGATGTCCCACACCTCGGACACACGGGTCGGGGTGCCTTCGGGGCGGAGCCGGACTTCGCTGGTGTCGAGGGCCTCAAGGAGTGACTGCGCCGCGGCCTGTACGTGGAGGAGTTCGACCGGATTGTCGTTAATCTGCGGCGTCTGTCCCGAGATCGTGGAATGCACGAAGGTGGCGACGAACGAGTTGTAGTGGGGGCGACCGTGCTCACCGAAGAGATTAGGCAGGCAGACGTCCACGAAGTGGCCGCCGGCCGCTGTAGTCGCGGAGGCGATCGTCGTCTGGGCGGCACGCTTGCCGCGTCCGTAGGCGTTGTCGCGATCGACCTGGATCGTGCCTGACATAACCACCCGCAGCGGCTTGCCAGCGGCAGAAATGGCGCTGGCGAGGTCGTCTCCGAGCCTGCTGTTACCGAGCTCGACGTCGTCGTCGGTCTCAGCACGGTTTACCCCGGCGACGTGGATGACGGCGTCGGCGCCGGCAACGATCTCACCCAACTGGGACCAGTTCTCGCGAGTAACAGGGAGGACTTCGTGATCGGTGAGCGCGGCGAGGCGGAGACGGGTATGCCAACCCAGGAAACCACCGGCACCGGTGAGGACAATCCTCATCGGTTCATCCTCTCCACGACCTCGCGCATCTCAGGCAAGCCGGCGATGAGCTCGGCGGTCTGGTCGACCGACATCTGTTGGGTGTTGTCCGAGTCAAAACTCTCGGCGTGAGGCGCCTCGGAGTCGCCTTCCTCCACGTAGACGGAGTACTGCAACGAGCGGGCGTCGAGGGGCACCCGGTAGTAGTCGCCCTGGTCTGTGGCCTTGGCCATCTCTTCGCGCGCGAGGAGGGTCTCGAACATCTTCTCGCCGTGGCGAATGCCGATCGTGATGACTTCCGGATCGACAACGCCCATCACTTTGGCGGTGGCTCGCGCAAGTGTGTCCACGGTGCAGGCCGGCGCCTTCTTGACAAAGAGGTCGCCGGGCTCGGCATGGAAGAAGGCATGGTCCACTAGGTCAACGGATTCCTGCAGGCTCATGAGAAAGCGGGTCATCGCGCCCTCGGTGATGGTGAGCGGCTTGCCGTCGAGGATCTGCTTGACGAAGAGAGGGATCACCGAACCGCGGGAGTACATCACGTTCCCGTACCGGGTGACGGACACCGTAGTACGCGAAGTGGGGTTATTCCGGGCGAACGCCTGAGCGGTCTTCTCCATGAGGGCCTTGGACATGCCCATGGCGTTGACGGGGTAGACCGCCTTGTCGGTGGACAGACAGACGACAGACTGGACACCGAGCTTGTGCGCCGCGGCGATGACGTTTCGACTGCCGTCGATGTTGGTCTTGACGGCCTGGTCCGGAAAGAACTCGCAGGAGGGGACCTGTTTGAGAGCAGCTGCGTGGAAGACATAGTCGGCTCCCACGAAGGCGTTCTCCACGCTCTCCCTGTCCCGGACGTCTCCCAAGAAGAACTTCAGACGCGGCTCGGATAGCCGCGAACGCATGGCGTCCTGCTTGGCTTCGTCCCTGCTGAAGATGTTGACCTGCGCTACCCCGGAATCCAGAAGGTGCTGGGCCATGGTGGAACCGAACGATCCGGTTCCCCCAGTGATGGCGACGGTTGCACCAGCGAGCGAGGGTGTCATCAATCGGGCTCCTAAGAGAAGGGGAGAGACTTTCGTGCTGCGGATCGTGTGATCGCTAGTCTAGGTGGGTGTTCCGCGAGGTAGCCCTGTACTCGACAACCGTAAACAGACCTACACTGAGCAGGCCCGCAACGTCCCTTCGAAAGGCTCCACATGGCTCGCATCCTCATGTCCAAGGCGACTGTTGGTCCCGAGGAGGAGGAAGCGCTGATTCGGGCAATCCGCTCCGGATGGGTGACGCCGCTGGGGCCTGAGGTGGACGCGTTCGAGGCGGAGATCTGCGAGCGCACCGGGCGTCAGCACGCGTTGGCTCTCTGCTCTGGAACTGCGGCGCTTCATCTCGCGCTGCTGGAGCTGGGAGCCAAGCCCGGCACGTGCGTTGTGTTGTCCTCGATGACCTTCGCTGCCACAGCGAACGCCGTGGCCTACACCGGTGCCGACGCAGTATTCGTGGACTCGAACGAGACCGACGGAAACGTCGATCCGCAGCTCATGCTTGAGGCGATCCGGACCCTGCAGAACGAGGGGCGAGAGGTGGTCGCAGCTATCCCGGTTGATCTTTTCGGCCGCTGCGTCGAGTACGACGTTCTCGAGACGGGGCTCGCTGAGCTGGGGGTGCCGATGCTCGCCGATGCGGCCGAATCTCTCGGTGCGACCTTCAAGGGAAGGGCTGCCGGAGCGTATGGGCGGGCCGCCGCCTTCTCCTTCAACGGCAACAAGATCATGACCACATCCGGGGGTGGGATGCTGGTCTCGGATGACTCAGAACTGGTTAACCGCGCCCGCTACCTCTCCACTCAAGCCCGGCAACCCGCTCCGTGGTACGAACACACTGAGATCGGTTACAACTACCGGATGTCCAACATTCTCGCGGCACTCGGGCGCGCGCAGCTGGCTAAACTGGACTCCTTTGTCTCCCGCCGGCGCGAGATCCGCTCGATGTATGTAGAGGCTTTCGCCGACATCGAGGGTCTCCGTTTCCTCGGATCCGCGGACATAGTTGATGGGACGGCCGACAACTGCTGGCTCACCGCCATCGACCTGGGAGCCGCCGTCGGAGTGTCTGCCGACGAGATGGTCGCTCACCTGGACGCGCAGGACATCGAGGGGCGTCACCTGTGGAAGCCGATGCATCTGCAGCCGGTGTGGCGTAACGCCCGCGCCTTCACCACCGGGGCATCCGAGGCGCTGTTCCGCCGGGGGGTCACCCTGCCTAGCGGGTTTGGCCTCGCAGATTCGGAAATCGAGCAGGTCATCGAGGCCGTTCGGACCAGGTTGATCCGCCAATAGGCTTCGGCGCGTCGCCAGAGTGCGGACCGGAAGCCCTTCACCGGAAGCCCTAACCGAGCTGGGGCCAAGCGGCTTCTCAGGGCTAATCGTTGGGATAGCGTTGCCTCACACTGACCGGATTCCCTTAGTCAGTCTGAGCAGACACGGGGACTGGTCATGTCGCATTCATCGATCCGGGGCGCAGTAGGCCGAGCCGGCGCAATCACCGTTGCAGCAGGACTCGCGGTGACTATGGCCGCATGCTCGCCCGACGCACCGCAACCTGCGACGGAAGCGCAGCTACCGGCCCCTACCGAGACGACGGAGCCCGTCCGCGCCGTCGACATCGCCGCGGGCCAGCAGGACGGGCCCGTCGACGTGGAGGTCGACGGCGGCGCGGCGGGTGTCGGGGTGACCTTTCGCGAGATCACCATCGAGCCCGGGGCTGGCACCGGGGAGCACTGCCACTACGGGCAGCTGATCGCGGTTGTGGAGCAGGGCGAACTCACCCACTACGCCGACATCTATCCCGGCGGCGTCCACGTCTACAGCCAAGGCGAGTCGATCATCGAGGGTGCGGGATACCCCCACGAAGGTCGCAACGAGGGCGAGGAGGACGTGGTGCTGATGGTGACCTACGTGATCCCCGAGGGTAAGCCGCTCGCCGAGACCGATCTGGCGAACTGCGACCACTGAGTCGCGCGGTCAGTCGTCCTCGGCGAGGTCCGGGTCGACGTCGTCGTCGGTGGGAACCACCACCAGCTGTTCGGCGACGTCGGCCGGATCGGCCTCCCGGGTGGGGTCGTCGACGCTCACCTCGGGCGTGTACTCCTCGGCTGCGGTGACGGGATCCGGGTCCGGGGTGTACTCGTCCGGATCGGGGCGGTCCTCGGCAAACATCTCAGGCTCCTCCTCGTCCCACTGACTCGTTGCGCTGAGGCCATGACTGGCTCGCGGCCTCCTGTGCCTCCACCCTAAGCATCCTGCGGCGAACGGTGCCAGTGGCCGGCGAGGCGTACCTTGGGCCGCACTCGACCGCTCAACCCAGGAGGCACTGTCATGGCGGATCCGCTGTACACCGTTGAAGCACTGTCCACCGGCGGAGGCCGCGACGGCCACGTCGCCACCGCCGACAAGGCCGTGGATCTGGAGATGGCCCCGCCCACCGAGCTCGGCGGGTCGGGGGAGGGCAACAACCCCGAGCAACTGTTCGCCGCCGGGTACGCAGCCTGCTTCCATTCCGCACTGCAGAGCGCTGCGCGGATGAAGAAGGTGAAGATCGACGGCTCGTCGGTGGGCGCCCGGGTCTCGCTGGTGGCGTCGGGGGAGCAGAGCATCGATCTGACCGTTGACCTCGAAGTGGTGATCCCCGGACTCGAGTCCGAGCAGGCCAATGAGCTGGCCACGCTCGCCCACGAGCTGTGCCCCTACTCCCGCGCCACCAAGGGCAACATCGAGGTCAGCGTCTCCGTCTCCGACGACTGACATCGGCGGGGGCTATCCGGCGTTGCGGTGCGGTGCTATCACCGCGCGTCCGCTGACCTTGCCGTCGACAAGCTTCTGGTAGACCTCCAGGGCCTGGTCCAGCGGATACACGTGGACCTCCGGGCTGATCTTCCCCGCCCGGTACAGGTCCACCACCTCGTGGAGGTCCTCGAGGGTCCCCCAGTAGGTGGAAGAGAAGTTGACCTCATACGGCAGCCGGAAGACGTTCCAGGGGAAGTCGGCGCCGGCCAGACCCACCACGGTCACCGAGCCCTGTTGAGCCACGCTGGCGGCGGCGAGCTCGAGGGTCGGGGCCGCGCCGACGAAGTCGAACACTGCGGTGATGCCCCGGCCGCCGGTCAGCTCCTGGAGCTTCTCGGCGGCTCCCTCGCTCGGGATGCCGATCGCCCCATCTTTCTCCGCGGCGGCGACGGCCTCCGGTTTGGTGTCGGTGGCGTACACGGTGGCCCCGGTCATGGCCCGGAGGATCTGCACCCCCACCAGGCCCAGGCCGCCGAGGCCGATGCACAGCGCGGTCGCGCCCGGGGTGGTGAGGTCGGGCAGCACCCGTTTGATGGCGTGGTACGGGGTGAGGCCGGCGTCCGCCAGGGGAGCGGCGGCGACGGGGTCGGCGTCGCCCAGCGGGATGAGGTTGCGCGCGGTGGTGGTCATGTAGTCGGCCATGCCGCCGTCGCGACCGAGCCCGGTGGCCAGGTACCCCACCGACGGCACGTCCTGGCAATACGTGTCCTGCCCCCGCGAGCACGGCTTGCACCGACCGCAGCCGATCGGTCCGTAGACCAGGAACGCCTCGCCCGCATTGAGGCCGGTGACGCCGGGGCCCAGCTCCTCGATCCAGCCGGAGACCTCGTGGCCCAGGGTGAACGGCGGGGTGAGGAAGCCGGTGGGGTCGCCGGGAAACTCGTGGAACAGGCCCACATCGGAGTGGCAGGCGCCGGAGCCGGCCACCTTGAGCAGAACCTCGCCCGGGCCGGGAGTGGGTCTGTCGACGTCCTTGAGTTGGGGGAAGGTCTTGAATCCCTCGAACACGACTGCCTTCATGGCGCGCTCCTCGCTGTCTCGCCGGAGGGCGCACCGGACGAGTGACGCCCGTCACAAGTATGCCCGATTCTGCATGTGATCGGGGTGGCGACTGCCTCGTCGTCGTCGCCCTTCTTCTTTGTCTTTCGGTCAGGTCCTGGTCTGCTGCTCGCGGTCGCGTGCCGGGCGTCGCCGCGCCCGCCAGAGGGGGTCGAGGGCGGC
>NZ_JAALED010000079.1:0-2254 GCF_014145155.1 Dietzia sp. B19
GCAGGCGGAGCAGACCGCCCACCTCGTCGTCGTCACCGGTCACCCCACCCCGGCGACGCGGGGACCCGGACGCGGCGGGGTCCGACCGGCGCACGGCCCACAGCGAGACCAGCCCGGCGAGCAGGACCACCGCCAGCGGCAGGAGCAGGACATACGGCGACAGCAGGTCCCACAGGTACTGGGCTCCCTTGTCCCACTTGGACCCGCCCGCGTCCTTGGCGACGGCCGTCAACGGATAGGGCAGGGCGTAGTACGACATCCGCCAGATCTGGTAGACCACCGGGACGGTTCCGGCGATGGCGACCAACCAGCCCAGATGCCGCCACGACTGCTGTGACGCCGCCAGCAGCGCCAGGAACACCACCGCCGCCAGCGCCAACTCGGGGCGCACCAGCGGACCGAGCCCGGCGATGAACGCCATCGCGGCCGTGCCCACCGCGGGTAGACCGAACCGGTACTCGCGGTGCGGCGCGCGGGCCCACCGCTGCAGGCCGAGCCACATGACGCCGATCCAGCAGATCACCAGCCCCGTCTCCAGGCCCGAGCTCGCGAAGTCCCGGGCGGGCGGCAGCATGATGTAGACCACCACGCCCAGCGGCAACAGCAGCATCGGACCACCGGCGGGGGCGCGCCGGGTGCCCCGGTACATCACGCGGGTGCCGAGCATCGCGCACGCGACCGCGATCATGCTCAGCGTCAGCGCCAACCCCAGGGCGACCAACTCGAGCCGGTAGCCGACGACCTCGTGGGTGAGATAGACGAGATAGGTCCACAGGGTGGAGGTGTTGGACTCGACCCGCTCCCCCGCGTTGAACACGGGTCCGTTGCCGGCGATGAGGTTGCGGACCGTGCGCAGGACGATCAGCCCGTCGTCGGCGATCCACCGGCGCTGCCACGCGCCGGCGAGGAACACCGCCACCACCACGACGAGGCCGCCCCAGAAGACGGCCGGCTCGGCCCGGGGTCGCTCGGTGATCCGCTCCGTGATCCGGTCGGTGATCCGCTCAGGGTTCCGCGAGGCCACGGTCGCCGGGGGCCGGTCCGCTGCCGGACGCCCCGCTCCCGGATTCCCCGCCGTCACCTCCGACATCGCCCGCCCACCCCGGTCAGGCGAAGGACGGCACGAGGTAGACGCCGATCACGACGGTCAGGACCCACAACCCGGCCAGGACCTGCAGGACGCGGTCCCCGAGCGCGATGTCCTCGGGCTCGCCGGCCTGGGCGGCGTCGACGTCGACCGCATAGCGCAGCACCGCGATGGTGAACGGCACGATCGAGATCTGCAACCACACGGCCGAGCCCGACGGCTGGGTGGGATCGGAACCGCGGTCGTACGCCCACAGGGCGTAGCAGAGCACGAGCACCGTCGCCGACAGCGTCCACACGAACCGCAGGTAGGTCGGGGTGTAGCTCTCCAGGGCCTTGCGGATCTTGGCCCCGGTCCTCAGGTGCAGGTTCAGTTCGGCGTACCGCTTACCGGCCGCCATGAACAGGGAGCCGAACGCCATGACCAGCAGGAACCACTGCGAGATCTCGACCTCGGCCGCCGCGCCACCCGCCACCGCGCGGAGCAGGAACCCGGAGGAGACGAACGCGATGTCGAGCACCGGCTGGTGCTTGAGTCCGAAGCAGTACATGAGCTGCAGCACGATGTACACGGCCACGACGATCGCCAGCGCCGGGTGGGTGAACAGCACCGAGATGCTGATCGAGGCGACGATGAGCGCCACCGCCATGCCGTAGGCCAGTCCGACCGGCAGCACCCCGGCGGCGATGGGACGGAACCGCTTGGTGGGGTGCGCGCGGTCCGCCTCGACGTCCATCGCGTCGTTGATCAGGTACACGCTCGAGGCCGCCATGCAGAACGCCACGAAGGCGATGAAGACCGAGAAGAGGACCGAGGTGTCGGTGAGCGTCTGCGACCCGGCCGCGGCGGGTGCCGCGACCACGAGGACGTTCTTGACCCACTGCCGTGGCCGGAGGGCCTTGATCATGCCGTCGAGCAGGTTCCTGGGCGGTGAGCCCTTGGCCTCCTCCTCGGCCTCGGCGAGGTCGATCTCGTTGGCGGTGTGCGGCTCCGCACCGAGAAGGTGATGATCGCCCCCGCCCCGGGAGGCCGGGACTCCGGTCTGATCGGTCATCGATTCTCCTCGGGGGTCGGGGTGGTGCGCGGTCCGGGCGCGCCGTCACGCAGCGCCTCCGGCAGCAGGCGCTGGACGGGGTCCGTGGGCCAGACCGCGCGGGTGAGCGCAGC
>NZ_JAALED010000080.1:0-3937 GCF_014145155.1 Dietzia sp. B19
GACGCGCCGCGGCGCGCGCACTCCGTGGCGGCCCAGGGCGGGATCAACGCCGCCCGCGCGAGGCGGGTCGACGGCGACTCCCTGCACCGCTTCGTCGCCGACACCGTCAAGGGCGGCGACTTCCGGGGCCGGGAGGCCGAGGCGTTCAGGCTCGGCGAGGAGTCGGTTCGCGTCATCGACCACTTCTCGGGGATCGGCACGCCGTTCGCCCGGGAGTACGGGGGCGTGCTGTCCACGCGGTCGTTCGGCGGAGTGCAGGTCTCACGCACCTACTACTCACGCGGGCAGACCGGTCAGCAACTCCAGATCGCCGGCACCCAGGCCCTCCAGCGGCAGATCCGGGCGGGCACGGTGCGGTTGCACACCCGCCACGAGATGCTCGATCTGATCGTCGACGACGCCGGATGCCACGGGGTCGTGGTCCGCGACCTCGTCACCGGACACCTCCGCGCCGAGACCGCCCACGCCGTGGTGCTGGCGACGGGCGGCTACGGGAACGTCTTCCACGACTCCACGCTCGCGGTGAACTCCAACGCCTCGGCCGTCTGGCGGGCTCACCAGCGGGGGGCGTTGTTCGCCTCGCCGTCGTTCGTCCAGTTCCACCCCACCGCCCTGCCCAAGGACACGACCTGGCAGGCCAAGACCATCCTCATGAGCGAGTCGCTCCGCAACGACGGCCGCATCTGGGTGCCGAGGCACGCGAGCGACGACCGACCGCCGGGCGACATCCCCGATTCCGACCGCGACTTCTTCCTCGAGCGCCGCTACCCGGCCTACGGAAACCTGGTCCCCCGCGACGTGGCGTCACGGGCGATCACGGCGGAGATCCGCGACGGCCGCGGGGTGGGCCCCCGCCACAACTCGGTGTACCTGGACTTCCGGGACTCCCTCGCCCGCGACGGCCGGCAGCGGATCGCCGAGCGGTACGGCAACCTGTTCGACATGTACTCCCACGCCACCGGCGAGGACCCGTACTCCGTCCCGATGCGCATCGCGCCCACCTGTCACTTCACCATGGGCGGGCTCTGGAGCGACTACGACCTCCAGACCTCGATCCCCGGACTGTTCGTCGGCGGCGAATGCGGCTGGGCGTATCACGGCGCCAACCGACTCGGCGCCAACTCGCTGCTCAGCGCCAGTGTGGACGGCTGGTTCACCCTCCCGTACTCGGTGCCGGCGCACCTGGCCGCCCGCCTCGGGGACGATCCACCGGACGACGACGACGAGGTGGTCACCACCGCCGTGGGCCGCGCCCGGGCGCGCGTCGAGGCGCTCCTCGCGGTGGGCGGATCCACCGGGCCCGCCCATTTCCACCGCGCGCTGGGCGAGATCCTCTACGCCGGCTGCGGGGTCACCCGCACCGCCGAGGGGCTGACCGCCGCGATCGGGCGCATCCGCGACCTCCGGGCCCGGTTCTGGTCCGACCTCCGCGTGACCGGGACCGGTGAGCACCTCAACCAGGTGCTCGAGCTGGCCGGCCGGACGGCCGACTACCTGGAGCTGGCCGAACTGATGTGCGTCGACGCCCTGGACCGCGACGAATCCTGCGGCGCCCACTTCCGCGACGAGCACCAGTCCCCGGGCGGCGAGGCTCTGCGCCGTGACGATCTCTGGCGCTTCGCCTCGGCGTGGGGATCCACCGGCGACGACCGGGGCGGCACACGCACCTTCACCCGCCACGCCGAACCGCTCGACTTCTCCGCGGTCGAGCTCACCACGAGGGACTACCGATGAGATCCACAGCACGAACGACTGCGAGCACCACCCCGTGAGACTCACCCTGCGCGTGTGGAGGCAGGCCGGCCCCGAGGACACCGGCGGTTATGTGGAGTACCACGTTCCGGACGCCGAGCCGGAGATGAGCCTGCTCGAACTGCTCGACTCCCTCAACGACCGACTGGTCGACGACGGGGTGGACCCGGTGGCCTTCGATTCCGACTGCCGGGAGGGGATCTGCGGAGCGTGCGGGGTGACCGTCGACGGGCGCGCGCACGGCCCGGCCGAGAACACCCCCTCGTGCCACCAGCGCCTGGACGCCTACTCCGACGGTGACACCCTGCGCATCGAACCGCTGCGCGCGGCCGTGTTCCCCGTGATCCGGGACCTCGTGGTGGACCGCTCCGCGCTGGACGGGATCGTCGAGGCCGGGGCCCATGTGTCGCTGCCCGCGGGGACGGCCCCCGACGCCGACCTCACCGCGCAGGGGCACGACGATGCGGAGACGGCACTGGATCTGGCGGCCTGTATCGGCTGCGGTGCGTGTGTGGCGGCCTGCCCCAACGGTTCGGCCAATCTCTTTCTGGGTGCGAAGCTGGGGCATCTGGCCCTGATGCCGGTGGCGAGCCGCGAACGCGGGTCCCGGGCACGCAAGATGGTCGGCGCGGCGGATCAGGAGTTCGGCTCCTGCTCCCTCTACGGCGAGTGCTCCCGGGTGTGCCCGGCGGGGATTCCACTGCGGGCGATCGGCATGGTCAACCGGGAGCGCCTCCGCGCGGTCTTCAGGCGCTCGTGACCGGGGTCAGTCCCAAGCGGAGCGGGGCGGTGACGGGCACGGCGAGGTCGCGGCCTGCGAGCCGTCGGAGGGAGTGACGAGAGTGTCGCCGACCATCTCGACCGCCGGTCTCTAGACGTCGTCCTCCCTGACCGGGCCGCCCTCGCTCTCCCACCGGTCGATCATCTTGACCTTCGTCCGGGTGAACTTGCGCCGCACGCCCACACCCCCGTTCTCGTCCTCTGGGATGAACCGGGCGCCGTAATACGTGAGGGCGTCGGAGAGTGACTGCACTTCCGCGTCGTCGAGGTCGCCCACCCCGCGTTCGTAGTCCCGGATCTTCTGCTGGTCGAGCCCCGACCGTGCGGCGATGACCCCGGTGGAGACCAGACACAGGATCCGGGCCGACCGCGCCAGGCTCGCGTCCATGTGCAGTTCTCGATCAGTCATGGCCCCATGGTGCCTGATCAGCACTGTGGTGGCACGCGATCACCGCATGCGCTGGGAGATCACCTTGGAGATGCCGTCGCCCTGCATCGACACCCCGTAGAGGACGTCGGCGACGTCCATCGTGGGCTTCTGGTGGGTGATCACGATGAGCTGGCTGGTCTCACGGAGTTGTTCGAACAGTCCGATGAGGCGGCGCAGGTTGGTGTCGTCGAGTGCGGCCTCGACCTCGTCCATCACATAGAACGGGCTGGGCCTGGCCTTGAAGATCGCCACCAGCATCGCCACGGCCGTCAGCGATTTCTCGCCACCGGACAGCAACGACAGGCGCTTGACCTTCTTTCCCGGCGGCCGGGCCTCGACCTCGATCCCCGTGGCCAGCATGTCCGTGGGGTCGGTGAGGATCAACCGGCCCTCACCGCCGGGGAACAGCACGGAGAACACGTCGCGGAACTCGCGCTCGACGTCCACCCATGCCTCGGTGAAGATCTGCTCGATCCTCTCGTCCACGTCGTCGATCACCCCCTCGAGGTCGGCGCGGGCCTTCTTGACGTCGTCGAGCTGGGTGGACAGGAACGCGTATCTCTCCTCGAGGGCGGCGAACTCCTCCAGCGCCAGCGGATTGACCTTGCCCAGGGTCGCCAGATCTTTCTGGGCCAGCTTGAGTCGACGCTCCTGCTCGGCACGCAGATACGGCATCGGCGGGGGTGGGGTGACGTCCTCACCGCGCTCGCGGGCCGCCTCGTACTCCTCGATCTCCAGCGCGGACGGCGGAAGCGGCACCTCCGGCCCGTACTCCGCCACCAGGGCCTCGGGCTCGATGCCGTGCCGTTCCAGCACCGCGGACTCGAGCTCGGAGACCTTGACCTCGAGTTGGGCCCGGACGATCTCGTCGCGGTGGGCGGCGTCCCCCAGTCTGGTGACCTCGGCTTCCGCGCCCGCCAGCTCGGTACGGAGCGAGGCCACCCGTGCGGAGGCCTCCGAGCGCGCGGCCGCCAG
>NZ_JAALED010000576.1:0-4243 GCF_014145155.1 Dietzia sp. B19
CGGCGGGCTCGGGGTCGGCCCCGTCTTCGTCCTCCCGCGCCGGGCCGTTCTCCAACAGCTCCACGAAGCCGGCCTCGTCGAGGATGGTCAGCCCCAGCTCCTCAGCCTTGGCCGCCTTCGACCCCGGGTTGTCCCCCACAACCACGTAGTCGGTCTTCTTGGACACCGATCCCGAGGCCTTGCCACCGCGAGCGATGATCGCCTCCTTGATCCCGTCGCGGGTGAACCCCTCCAGGGATCCGGTCGCCACGATGGTCAGGCCCTCGAGGGTGCGCGGGATCGACGCGTCCCGTTCATCGGCCATCGAGACGCCCGAGGCCGCCCACCGGTCGACGATCTCGCGATGCCAGTCCACATCGAACCACTCCACCACCGAGGCCGCGATGGTCGCGCCGACGCCGTCCGTCTCCGCCAGCTCCACCTCCGAGGCGGCGCGGATGTCCTCCATGGTGCCGAACCGGGTGGCCAACGCGCGTGCGGCGGTCGGCCCGACGTGGCGGATCGACAACGCGACGAGCACCCGCCACAGTGGCCGGTCCCTCGCCGTCTCGAGATTCGCCAGCAGCTTGCGGCCGTTCTCGGTGAGCACGGTTCGCTCCGGCTCGGCGCCCTCCTCGACCTGCTTGCGTGTCGCCTTGTCCAGTCGGGTGTAGAGGGAGGTGCGGAGGAGGTCCGCCTCGGTGAGGTCGAACAGACCGGCCTCGTTGTCCAGCACCCCGCTGGCGAGGAGATCGGAGGCTCCCTCGTAGCCGAGCGCCTCGATGTCGAGTGCGTTCCGCGAGGACAGGTAGAACAGTCGCTCTCGGAGCTGTGCGGGACAGGACCGCTGGTTCGGACAACGCCAGTCCGCGTCCCCCTCCTTCGCCGGCGCCAGGACGGTCTCACACTCGGGGCAGCGCTCGGGGAAGACGAACTCGCGCTCGGTCCCGTCCCGGCGCTCCACCACCGGGCCGAGGACCTCCGGGATGACGTCCCCGGCCTTGCGGATCACCACGGTGTCACCGATCAGAACACCCTTGCGCTTGACCTCGGTCTGGTTGTGCAGGGTCGCGAGCGAGACCGTGGAGCCGGCGACGAGCACCGGCTCCATGTGGGCGAACGGTGTGACCCGCCCGGTACGACCCACGGAGACACGGATGTCGAGCAACTCGGTCATGACCTCCTCGGGCGGGTACTTGTAGGCGATCGCCCACCGCGGTGCCCGCGACGTCTGACCGAGTCGACGCTGGACGGCCCGGTCGTCGATCTTCACCACGAGGCCGTCGATCTCGTGCTCGGGGTCGTCCCGGTGTTCGCCCCAGTACCGCATCCGCTCGAGTACCTCGTCGACCCCGGTCGCCGGGGCGGTGTGGGGAGAGACGGGCAGGCCCCAGTCCGCAAGCGCGAGATAGACGTCGTGGAGGCTGTCGAAGGTCGCTCCCTCGACCACGCCGAGGCCGTGACAGTACATCCCGAGGCGGCGCTGGGCGGTGATCGCCGGGTTCTTCTGCCGCAGTGACCCGGCCGCGCTGTTGCGGGGATTGGCGAACGGTGGCTTGCCGTCGGCGACGAGCCGCGCGTTGAGGTCGGCGAAGTCCTCGAGCCGGAAGAACACCTCCCCCCTGACCTCGAGCAGCGCGGGAACGGGGCGGTCCTTCGTCGGGGTGAGCGTGACCGGGATGTCGTCGATCGTCCGGGCGTTGAGCGTGACGTCCTCGCCCGTTCGACCGTCCCCGCGGGTGGCCGCGCTGACCAACCTCCCCTCGCGGTAGACCAGGTCGAGCGCCACCCCGTCGATCTTGACCTCGCACAGGAACCGAAGGTCCTCCGCGGGGATGTGAGCCTGTTCGACCGCCGAGGCCACCCACGCGCGCAGCTCCTCCTCGGAGAACACGTTATCCAGGCTCGTCATCCGCTGAAGGTGTTCGACCGGCGCGAAATCGGTGGAGAAGCCACCCCCGACGAGCTGTGTCGGGGAGTCCGCCGTACGCAGCTCGGGGTGGAGTTCCTCCAGCGCCTCCAGGTCGTGGAACAGCCTGTCGAACTCGGCGTCGGAGACGATGGGGGCGTCCTTGACGTAATAGCGGAACTGGTGATCCCGCACCGTCTCCGCGAGGTCGGTCCACGCCTGCCGTACCTCCGGGGGGATGTCCCCGGTGCCGACGGGCTCGTTGCTTCGACTCGCTTGGCTCACGAGGACAGGGTAATGCGACACATGCCCGGCGTGTCGGGGCGGTGGCCTACGGTGACCGCATGAACCCAGAGAACATCACCCCTGTCTCCCTCGACCGGAACCGGCTGCTGGCATTCGACCTCGAGACCACCGGACCCGATCCCCGGACCGCGCATGTCGTCACCTCGGCCCTCGTCGCGATCGACGGGCCCCGAAAGGTGGAACTCAACTGGATGGCCGATCCGGGTATAGACATTCCGGAGGGCGCCACGGCTGTGCACGGCATCACCACCGCCCAGGCCAGGCAGCACGGAAGGCCGCATGCGGAGGTGGTGGCCGAGACCATCGCCGGGGTCCGGACGGGGTGGCGGGAGGGGCGGACCCTGGTGGTGTTCAACGCCGCGTACGACCTCACCATCCTCAGGAGATGGGACCCCTCGTTCGAGGTGCTCGGCCCGGTCATCGACCCCTACGTCGTCGACCGGGCGACCGACCCGTACCGCAAGGGCAAGCGCACCCTCGAGGCCCTGTGCGCCCACCACGGCGTGCGGTTGGACGGCGCCCACGAGGCCGCGGCCGATGCGCTCGCGGCGGCCCGCCTGGCGTGGAAGCTACTCGGCTCGATCCCCGAACTGGCCGGAGCGGACTGGCGCGCGGTCAACGCGCAGCAGGCGCAGTGGCACGAGACGCGGCAACGCGATTTCGCGGCCTATCTCGAGCAGTCGGGCAAGGACGCCTCGGACGTCAACACACAGTGGCCGATCGCCGACACCTAGGGCGTGTCTCCCATAGCTGAGCGGTGACCCGCGAGACCGTGGCCGTATGGGTCAGACGAAGTCACGATTTCGCCAGTTCACCGACGAGCAGTGGGAGCGGATAGAGCCCCTGCTGCCCTCCAATGAAGGGCGGCAGGGGCATCCGTTTCGCGACAATCGCAAGGTCGTCGAGGGGATCATCTACCGCTACCGCGCCGGTATTCCCTGGCGGGACCTACCTCGCGAGGAGTTCGGTGCGTGGCAGACCGTGTGGAAGCGTCACGCCCGCTACGCCCGGGACGGGACCTGGGATCGCATCCTGCACGTGATCCTGGCCGATGCCGACGCAGCCGGAAAGATCGACTGGAACGTCTCGGTCGACGCCACCATCTGCCGCGCTCATCAGCACGGCACAAATACAACGCGCCCTGAGCAGGACACAGGGGGCAGGGTCGAATCACAAGAACCGGCCCTTCCGGGACTGTGAACCCGCAGGTCATGGCATCGGTCGCTCGCGAGGAGGGCTGACCACCAAGATTCACAGTGCCGTCGACGGCCGCGGCCGACCGCTGGCGAACGTGATCACCGGTGGGCAACGAAACGACGGCGCGATGCTGGCCGAAGTCCTGGCCGACATCCACGTCCCACGCCACGGCAAGGGCCGACCCCGCACCCGCCCCGACGCGGTGATCGCAGACAAGGCCTACTCGTCTGGCACGATCCGCCGCCAGCTCCGCAGTCGCGGTATCGCCGCTGTCATCCCGGAGAAAAGCGACACCATCGCCGCTCGCGAACGCCGCGGCAGCCGCGGTGGCCGACCCCCGAAACTCGACACTGACCTCTACAAAGACCGAAACGTCGTCGAGCGTTCCTTCGCACTGGCCAAGCAATGGCGAGCGCTGGCCACCCGCTACGACAAACTCGCGATCACTTACCGCGCCGCCGTCACCCTCTGCGCAATTCTCACCTGGCTACGCCGATTGGGAGACACACCCTAGATCGGATCGGTCACTCGGCCAGCCGCGGAGCCGCCTCGGCCACCCGACGTACCGATGCCAGTGCCTCCACCGGGGTCAGGTGGCCCGAGGTCATGGCGTCCACGGTCGGGGTGAGGACCAGCTGCCCCAACCCGGCGTGCCGGGGCGCGCTGAGGCGCTCGAGCAACGCGAGGATCGCGGACACATCGCGTTCCACCTCAGGGCCGGAGCGGGGCGGCCGCGGCGACCCCGGCAGTCCCTCGAGGTGGAGGATCCGCCCTCCGCCGAGGACCGTGCCGGCGGCGTCGAGCGCGGCGTGGGAGGTACCCGAGTGGAGGAGTTCCGCCGGGACGCAGAGC
>NZ_JAALED010000576.1:4253-19847 GCF_014145155.1 Dietzia sp. B19
GGCCATCACCAAGCCGAGCCCGGCGTCATGAGCTGCCGCCGCAAACTCACGCAAGAGCGGCCCTCTTCCTTCAAGCGCAGCGTCCGCCGCGTCCACAACCAGGACACGGGCGTCAGCAGAGACCTCTCTCAGCACGTCCGCGAACGGCATACCAAGGTCGGCCGAGAGCGCCGCGACGCTGTCCCGCGTGCGGCGGAGGTTCAGGACGACGTATTCGAATCCGTCGTATGCGGTCGACAGTTGCTCGACGGCCGAGAGGGTGAGTGCGCTCTTGCCTGTGCCTGACTCTCCGAGGACTAAAACGGCTTGGATAGAAGTCGCTGCACCGACGATCTCCAGTTGGAGCGCTGAGCGCAAGCTGTTGCGCGGCATCTTCATTGACCCTGCGAGCGTGTGCCGAACGGCGACCTTAGCCGACTTCTGCTCAATGTCTAGTTGCGCCCATGCAGCGGTCGACCGGCTCGCGTCGGGCGCCAGAACGGGGTGGATGGTGCGTCGGACCACCGTGCGGTCTACCACGGTGCCTTCCTGGTCGTACTGGGTCGCGCACGCCGAGTGCAGCGCATTGCGCACGTCCTCGCCGGATCTGCCTGCTCGCGCAAGCGGGTTGAGGCGCTCAGCGATGTCGTCCCAGCCGCTTTCGTCCCCGGACTCAACTCTGAAATCCAGAACCCAGAGCCGGTTGAGGAGAGACCAGACCAGGTCGCGGAGCTCGCGGTCCGTCGCGGCTGGGCGCGCCAGCTTCACGAGTTCAGTCAGGTGGAAGTAGCGGTTGGGGAGTCCGCTGTGTCGACCTGGTTCGTGAATTTGGGCATGAACCGCCGCTTCGTCTGCGTTGCCCCGCGCCAGTGATGTGAGTAATTGAACCTTTCGATGCGCAGGCGTCAGTCCGGAGAAAGCAACCGCGACGAAGGCGTCCTGGTCCTCCTCGAATGTGTCGATTTGGTTCAGGAGGGTGGCAATGAGCGCAGCGGTCTTCTTGTGGCGCTTAACGAATTGGGGCGCTCTACGGGCAGCGAGGTGGAGGACGACCCGCTTGCCCTCCGCTTCGGCTTCGACCCGTAGGTCGTCGACCTCGTCGGTCGGATTGGTTTGGAACGCTATCCGGGCCACCGGTAAGTTGCCGGTCTCCGGTCGTGCGCGCCCGAGGAGAAGGTCTGCGAGGTAGCTGGTCGCGATTCGGTGTCCGAGCGTGCTACCACCGCCCCCGCCTGCGTAGGGGTTGATAACGGTGACGGCGTCTCCGCTGTCGAGCTCCGCAAATGCGACGTCCTCGCGCCTGTTCTCTTCGTCCGCCATACGGACAGTCTCTCGAGCCTGGTTGAATTCTGAAACCGATTGGGTTTTTCACCGAGCGGTGAGGGCACCGGGTTGAAGCGGACTCGATTGCTTATCCAGCTGCATGCGCGCTTGCCGAGCGAGCTGCGTTGTTCGACCTGGGGGCAGCGTGGCTCCAGAATCTGCAACAGGGGCGCGACCTCGGTCACTGCTCTTCTCTCCCAACGGCACTCGGGGCAGCTCACTCTGCAGTCGCGCGAATTTGATTGCTTTGTAAGCGGACCTGTCGTGCCCGCGCAGTCGAACCCCGCCGGTGCCGTTCGGCGGAGCGGTCACCGGGTTCACGGCGGGTCATTAGTTGTAGGTGGTCGGCGTCTTGCGGCGAGACCAGCTGCTGGGCACGGGCATGTTCCCATTGATGACGAGGGTGACCACGATGCTCGGCGAGTGCGGGTCGGTCATCCCGTGCTGCTTCGGGTCGAGTACGAAAAGGTAGTTCTCAGGGGTGCCGATGGGGAGAACTTTCGGGCTCATGTCGAGGATGACGAGGATGGAGAGGCGAGCTCCGTCGGCGGCGGCGTACTGGGTGGGTTGGCCAATGTACTTGGTGGCGGACTGGGGAGTTACCGGCTGATCTCGCGCAACCTTGAGTTCGGCGGTTATGCCGTCGTGCCGCGTATCGAGGTACCCGTGTCCGAGTGCGGTACCGCGTTCGACTCGGCCTCCGAGGGTGGTGTCGGCGAGGAGGGCGGCGTGGAGATCGTCGTGGAATTGGCGTTCTCTCACGTACTGGCCACGGCGGTACTTCTTGTTCCAGGTCATGGCGAGCCCGGCGCGGGAGATGGCGTTGAGTAGTCGGGCGAACGGTTGAAGTTGGTTGTGTGGGTAGCTGGCGGCGGCGAGCTTCTCGTAGATGCTGAACAGGTGCTCGTCGAACACCTCGTACTGGGTGGTGGCGTCGCGGGCCGGGTCGTAGGGGCGAACTCGGAACTCACGGTGGCCAGCAACGTCAAGGGGCTGGCTCTTGAGGTTGCCGTGCTCAACGGTGCCGCGCCAAGTAAGGCGCACCAGGACCGGTGGTGCGTGCTGGTTTATGGGTACGGCGTACCGCACGTGGAGACTCCCAGTTCCCTCGTAGGTGTCAGGGTCACTGGTGTGATGGTGGCGCTGCCAGGTGAGCGCGGGCCGCTGGAGCTCGGTGTCGTTCAGGGTGCTGATGAGTTCCGCGTCCAATCGTTCGACCCATTCCGGCCACGGGTCGGTTTGTATCTGCAGGGTCAGGGTGTGAGTGAGGGCCGGGTCGACGATGGCGGGACCGGTGAGTAGATTTCCGTCGATAGACACCAGGGCGACCGCGACCGCCGCACTGTCGGAGTCAGTTTCGGCGGACGTCGCCCTTGGCTCGAGTCTGTGATGGCGTTCGAGTGAGCGGATGAACAGCAACGGCGCCGGGAGACCTGCCACAGCTGTGAGAACCATGCCCAGGTCGAGAGGTGCGGCCGGGTCGGGAACTGCCGCAAGCAGGGTTTTTAAGACTCGGGCGCGGGGGAGAAGCGGATCGTCGCCACGATAGGTGGTTAGGTCGATGGCTGTAGCGCGGCGTGCTACTGCGGTCCGGTGCGCGCTGGCCTGGATCACGTCGGCGTTCAGGTCGGCGCCCTCAGCGTCGAGGAGGTGGGTGACAGCGTCGAGCAGCCGCGCGGTGATGGCGATACCGTCATGGGTCGCTGTCCCCTTGAATCTCCCCCCGCGCTGAAGTGCGGCCGCTAGGTAACGCAACCGTTTCGCGCGCGCCTTGAATTGTTCTGCTGGGTCGATCGGCTCGACAGGCTCGGTTTCCGACTGTTCGGCCGGGTTGTCCGCGATCCCGGCGGTGACCTCGGTCGGGCTCGGAATGTTGAGCAACGTGCAGACGACCGCGGCGCGGACCGCGGCGGCGCTCGCGAACGGCTGCAGCCAGCTCAGGTCGTCCTTGGAGTGGCCCAAGCAGATGCCGATCGCCTGCCCGACTTCGTTGACCGCCTCGCGCACGTTCGCGACGTCCGGTAGGTCCGGCACTAGAGTCAGCTGCAAGCGTGCGACCGCGGCCGCCAGTTTGACCAGGGCACGTTGGGAACTGCGCGCAGGCTCATCCGGGATATGAGCGAGCGCGCCCTCGAGCAGCGCGACGACATCAGTCCGGCGTTCTGCTCGGGCAAGGACCTCGGCGTACTCCATCGACCCGTAGGGCGACTCCGGACAGTGCGCCACCCCG
Source organism: Dietzia sp. B19 (assembly GCF_014145155.1). NCBI lineage: Bacteria > Bacillati > Actinomycetota > Actinomycetes > Mycobacteriales > Dietziaceae > Dietzia > Dietzia sp. B19. Next base: position 7,786 of record NZ_JAALED010000576.1, read on the forward strand.
GCTTTGATGACGTCGGCCGCTGGGAGATCGACGAGGCCGGCGCCGCAGTCGAGGAGCCCGTTGAGTGCCTTTTCGGCCTCGCCGTGGTGCCGGAGTCCGTAGGTTTTCCGCGGTGCTAGCGTTAACCGCAACACGGCCAGCTCCGGCGCAACTCGTGCATCCGGCTGCCACGGTTGCTCGGTCACTTTGATCGCCTGATGCCACTCGAGATTCGGAATCCGCGCTAGGGCTTTTTTCTCCAGTTTGGCGAGCGCAGCGAGGTTCTGCACGTTGCGTCTCAGAGCCGAGAGCGAGCTCAGGAACGTATCAAAGTGCTTTGAGACGTTAATGACCTCTGCCACCGTGGCAGCGTGCAGCGCCAAACGATTCCGGGACTCCTGGTCGGGCCACGGGAGCCGGCACGCGGCCGCGAGGACAGCATCGACCATCACGACGTCCGCGTCTGAGACGAGCGCCGGCAGCAGATCGGCAACGGTCGACGGGAGCGCGTGGGTTTCGCCGATGGCCGTCCAGGCTTCCAGCGCGGCGGCGCGAAGGTCCGGATCGGCATCGACCAGATAGGTGTGGAGAGTTGGAAGGATGGCCTGGAGCACCCGCGGTTGGTTTCCGTGGAGGCGGCCGACCTCGCCGAGGGTCGCTAGGAGCTGGTGCACGACCTCGGGCCCTAGGTCGCTGTCACGTTCACTCGTGATGAGTGTCGTGATCGTGTCGCACACGTCGAACGGGTCGGTCGATGACGCGTACTCGATCGCGTTCAGTAGACGTCGTCCGGACTGAAACAGGCTGGTCTTGCGCGCCCACGCCTCCATTCCCGCCAGCGGGTCCGGTGCAGCTGTTGAAGTGAGCGTGCTCTTGTGTTTGCTGGGCCGGTGCCGGGTCAGGTTCACAAACGCACCCAGGGTCGCGTCTAGGTGTCCGGCGAGGGCGTCGCGGTGCCAGCGGCCCATATGTTCGATGGATTCGGCCGCCGAGAACGTCACCTTGTGCCCCCACGACTCATCGGTCCGGGCGAGGAGGAACGCGAATGCCGCATCGGTGACCGCCTCCCGCTCTTTAGCCGTCGTCACCGGGTCATTGGTGCGACGGTGGACGTACTCGGAGTCCACCAGGTCCACGGCATGTCGGAGCGAGCTGACGATACTGTCGCGAGTGTCTTCAGACGCGTACCGACCCGCATCCTCCATTAGCTCGGTTACTCTGACCGGCGCGGCGATGAAAATCTGGGCAAGTGCTCTCTCGGCGGCACCGACCGTGCCGGGGTCGTAGCTGTCCTCGGGTGGAACACCGAGAGAAACGGCCAGATACGGCAACAGCTGGATAGCTAGCTCAAGGTGGGTCCTTGCGAGATGCTCCACAGCGCCGGCGGCGGCCCACCGGTCGAAGTCGGAGACCTGCCGTGGCTGGTGCTCTGGGTTCACAATAATGCCCGTCACCGGTGGCCGCGGCAGCATCGCATTCAGCTGTGCGACCATCTTATCGGGACAAAGGTCCGCGATAATCCGCAACGGACCTGGGTCGTTCGCTTGCACCACCGGCATCGGACCCGAGAAACCATAGTCACCGCCAGTCTTCGACCCCGCTAATGTCACGACCGCCCAGATGGTCGCATCATCGACCGCCCCGGCGGCCACCAGGTCTGGGTGATCGGTCAGACAGCGGCCCGCCTCTAGCGACGGGAACGTCCCCAACGCCACCAACGCGGCCCCCACCAGTCGTTCCGCGAATTCCGGGCGTCTCCGCGTCAAGTGCCGCAACGGCTCCAAGAGCTCAGCAAGCCCGACGCTCTCCACCGCGTCGAACAGCTCGTCAATGATGCGCTCATCGAACCGGTGCGCCGCACGACCAGCAACCGTCGTCAACCTGAGTTGCGCCGCGGCCGTCGCGTCGACATCGACCTCAACCGCCGGGTCCGGATCGATAACATCGAGGTCGTCCAGGAGACTTGCGGTCGCCGGGTCCGCGGTCGCCCGCAGGGACTGCCGTCTCTCGACCCGCCCAGTTCGCGCAACTCCCCTGACCCGCAGCTCCTCAGCCCGTTTGGCTTCCTGGGCTTCCACCTGCTGCCGCCGTGCTCGAGCCTCGGTCTCCAGGTTCGGGAGTCGCCCGGTCGGGTCCCGCACGTCGCAGCCCACGCAGTGCTCGGCGTAGAACCCGAAAGTCACCTGGCCCAACTGCATCCCAGACATGTTCCCGATGGCGACTGGGCACTCCACCCGCCGCGAGTTCAACGGTAGCCCGGACACTTCCTCCAGCAACCCATGGCCGCCGGACTCCACGAACCGCATCTGCCGGCAGTGATTCGCAGCGAGCTCCATGATCCGAGCGTTTTCGTGACCCAGCTGCACGTGCCTGGCGAACTCTGCCTCGTCCAACCGTCCACTTCCGATCTTGGGTCACTACTAGAACCACCAGTCTGACGCACACTACTGACACGACTCCCACCTACGCGGCGGCATCCGTTGGTGTGTTCAATGCAGTCTGGTGCCGCGCCGCAAGGCCCGACCTCGGCCAGTCGGTCATGGAATATTTGCCTGATGGCGAACAGGCGAACACGAAGAGCACGCAGGTTGGGTATCGAGCCGACTGGGCACCGGCAGGCTAACGCGGGTTACGCACTCCCTATGCCGGACCTGACGGGCCTACCTCTCGAGGCGGGACCGGTACTTCGGTCGATACAACAGAATCAGCCAACGATCCTCGGCGCGGGCGAGGTGGCAATCAGCGCCTTAAGTGAGGACGAACGTCGAGCCCTCCTGGCGGAGATCGACGTCGCTGACGCCCTCCGCCGGGTAGCTGACCTTCAGGCGAAGTGGGATACCGCGTCCGCCGCGAACTTGAGCTTGAAGCCGCTGCATACTGAGCTACTTCTTCGCGCCGCGGGTGACTGGGTGCCAGCCGTGCGGGCTCAAGTCAGCAAAGGGAGGGTCTTCGCTGTCCCGCAGGCCACCGCTCAGCTCATGCGCGAACTCCTGGAAACGGACTCGTCCGGCGCAAAGACGCTGGCGGCCGACGAGATGGCGCGCCTTTTGATTTCGATCGCTACCCAACAGCAGGCGCATACGGAGTTCGAATCGAATTTTTCGACCTCCGCTGAGATGGCTGCCCTCGACGCGAAGTTTCAGGCGATGGCCACGGAGGATCTGGTCGCCTTCTCGCACGAGTTCCTGCATGATCAGACAGCAAACATGCTGTTTTCGATGCCGCGCAAGATTGAGTGCCTCAAAGCTGACGCCGTCGATTTCTGGCTCTCACCGTGGGCTGACCGGGTCGACAACTCCCTTGGGGCGACCCCAGCCGTTACGTTCGCGGACGCCACCGGAATCGACCTCGACGAAATTTTCCGCGCGGGTGCCGCGATCGACCGGGAGATTGCCACCGGCCAGACAGTCATCAGACCCGACGACCTCGCTGACGACGAGAAGGTGCGCACTTTCATCATTGAGAACATGTCGCTAGACCTGCCCAGATACCGCGAACAGCTGGAGGCTGACCGGGCGACCGGGGACGTCAAACTGCAGCGGTACACGTTCACCCGCTATCCGTTCCTGCACCTCGGAGATGGCAATCTCCTGATCCTTCGCGCAGTGTGGGCCATTGAACGCTTCTTCGGCGACCCCGTGCAGTTCGACGTCGCGGCAGCGTTCACGGACAAGGGCGACGAGGCGAGAGCGAAGCGATTCAACGAGGCGATCAATTACCAATTCGAGAAGATTGTGGGAGACACCCTCGCCCGCATCGCGGCACGAAGCGCGAGTATCGACGCGCTGATCACGGAACCTGAGCTGGAAGCTCAGTGGACTGAGAAGAAGGGGCGGAAGCCCTCGGTGTGCGACTGGGTTTTAAGAGCCGGATCGGTCGCGATCCTCGTGGACGCGACACACCATCGTCTGAACGCCAAGCTCGCTCAGGGCCTCGGCAGCGGAAAAGCCTACAATGCGGACGCCAATAGGGTCCTGACCGCCGGCAAGTTCAAGCAGTTCGCATCGGTTATGCAGCTGGTCCGCCGACTCGGCATCTCCGGTCAACCGCAGCCAGAGGCTAATTTTATCCCGTTCGTAGTGGTACCGAATTCAGGCACCCCGAGCTCGATGCTGACCGAGCTCGACTACGGTCTGCGGGCGCAGCAGGTCTTCGCAGAGTTCCAAGGCCGTGTCGCGCGGCCTACGGTCCTCCAGCTCCAGGAACTGCAGCTTCTTGAAGGGATCGGTGACCGTGTGCCCGGCGATGTCGTCTCGTTCCTTTACACTTGGCGCAAGTTTCCCGTGCCACTGTCGCTGCAGGAGTTTCTGGACGCGAACGGGATGCCACGCCCCATCTCGAGGTACATATTCAGAGCTGCAGCGAACCTCGACCGCCGGCTTGGTAACAACGGATAGGGTGCCCCGTGAAACAGGACAACTTCTTCGTCAAACCGAGCTCGACGGACGACGTATGGGGCATTGCAACGTCTTGGCAATAGGCGAACTGGGCGTTCTCCGCGATTTGGCCGACGATCGTCATCGTCCCTTGCGAGGCAGAGCCCGGAGTTGGGGCGCGCGGTAGCCAGGCCGCAACGAGAGTGAATAACTAGGGTACGTATCACCTCTCAGAAGGCTTAGCTGTCTGATCCCGACCGTTCCGCAGGAAAAACGGCTCCTAATGACGGTCAACACGATGCTAAGGATCGCCGATGACACAACGAAGTAGCTCTCGCGCCCCCGGACTCGTGTGCTTCGAGGGACCGTGGAGAGATCGCCTCGACAGCGTTGAAACGATCGAACCCGCGTTGCGCTGTCTCGAGTCGTTCGAGGCTGCCAGAGTGATCCACAAGAATGTTGCCACGCGCGTTGAGCTTGAGTACTACCTGGACAAATGGCTGGGCCCCAGCGGTCGCGCTATGCCTGGATATGAGCTGGGCATGCTCGCGTTCCACGGTAGTCGGGACACGCTCTATGTCGGAGGCGATGAGGTGACTCTGGAGAGTCTCGCGGAGATCATCAGTGGCAGAGCGGAAGGCAAAACCCTCTATCTTGGAGGATGCGAGGTCCTGGCCTCGCCAGATGAGACACTCATCGATTTCTGCCGAACAACGGGGGCTCGAGGTCTTGTTGGCTACTCGAGGCCTGTCGACATGATCGAGACCGCCGCGTTCGAGATGCTGCTCATCAGCGACCTGCTCGATGCCAAGAATTTCAAATCCGTCTATACGCGGCTCCGTCGCGCGCACCCCCAGTGGACAACGTCACTCGGCCTGCGCATGGCTCACAAGACTTGGGCATCCGAGCGGCTTCGGCATTGACGGCCGCACCTCGCACGACGGTCTTCGCCGGAGTGGCCCCTTCGATCAGGAAGCACGTAGTGTCGTGGTCTTCGGCTGGGTTATAGCTTCCGGTAGGGAAGGCGCGTTTCCCCGGAGGGATCGGCGTGAATGACCGCTTCGCAGGTGCGGCACTCCCATACGCGACTAGGTGGTCGCCGGTGTGAATCCCACCCGACTAGAACAAGGTCGGGGCCCAACGGGTGACCGTTGGGGCAGTAGGTAGGCGGGTAGGCGTCGCTGAACAGGCACGTCATCCGGCAATGATCGCACTTATGTTCGAGCGTCACTCGCTGACCTGTACCCTTCCCGCTTCACGAGCCATGGGGCGTGTCGGCCTTACCGTGGGTTGGCGGAGCGCTCGGGGCGGGTCATCCCGCGGACTCGGCCGTAGGTCTCTGGGTTTGTCACTGGTGAAGCGCGAGAAACCCAATCAATAGTATGTTGACAACAAGATGTTGATACTGTCATGGTTGCGGCATGGGCCCTACTGTTCCGAATGAGTTCGATGAGTTGAACGAGGTGGACTCCGCGCGGCGGAGACTGGGCAAGTCTGGTGCCGACCAGTTGCCTGCGCCTCCCTGGCTGCCACCAGGGAGCATGCCCGACGATGTGACGCTGTTGCGGTTTGCCGTGTGGCGAGCGAATTCAGTCGTTGGCGAAGCGTCTCACGAAGATGTGCGTGCCGCGCTGGCCCTCTTGGCGTCGGCACGAGCTGATCTGGATGCCCTCGAGTCAGGTTTGATGCTGATCGCGAGGGCAGAGGGGCTGACCTGGCCCGACATCGCTAAGCAACTGGGAGTGAAGTCTCCGCAAGCGGCTCAGCAGCGCTTTCAGCGGGTGTCGACTCGCGCCCAGGCCGAAGACGACGCGGAGCAACCAGAATGACAGCTGAACATTCCGAGACGTGGCAGTCCCATGAGGAACTGTTGGTGCTTCACACGGTCCGCCTCGCCGGATTCGCGGACACTGCGGCGGTCGCGGACCGCGTCGACCTGCCAGCCGACATTATCGGTGACACCCTGCGCGTCCTTCAGCGGCAGCATCTGATTGAACGCATGACGTTCGCTGACTCCGGCGGCTGGATTCTCACTGAAGCGGGTAAGTGCCGCGACGGCGAACTGCTTAAGCAGGAACTTGAGGCCTCCGGCGCGCGCACTGTTCTTTACTCCGTGACCGAGGACTTCGAGAGCAGCGCCAACTCCCGCCTCGTTCGGGTGGTCACCGAGTGGCAGCTTCACTCTGCCCCTGAACGCGAGGACAGCAGTGCGGCGGTGCTGCGGGAGCTGACGGACCTGGCCGATGTCCTCCACGGCCTCATGGCCGAGCTGGTCGCCCTACTCCCGCGATTCAACCGGTACCCCCGACAATTCTCGGCGGCCTTGCAAAAGGCCTGCGCGGGTGACCACGAGTGGGTGGCCGGCGTGGGCCGGCTCTCGTGCCACACAGTGTGGGCCGAGCTCCACCAGGACCTGCTGTCCAGTCTCGGCCGTGACCGCTCCACGGAACCCCATCAAGGAGGACGGTAATGGCTGCTCGCACTGTTTATCTCGTGCGCCACGGGGCGGCCGACGCCTGGGGTCAGTTGACCGATGAGGGTCGGGCACAGTCACGATTGATCGGCCAGCGTCTCGCCCGGTTGCCCATCGACGTCGTGTGGCATTCCCCGCTCCCACGGGCAGCCGAAAGTGCTCGGATCATCGCAGCGGCAATGCCGCGCGTCCTCGTCGATGAGGCTGCCGAACTCGTCGACCATGTCCCGTTCGTCCCTGACCGCGAGGAGCTCTCACCCTCATGGGTGGGATTCTTCGACGGCTACGACCGCAGCGAAGCCGATGCCGGTCGAAGGACCGCAGACGGTCTGGTGGAACGGTTCGGCAGACCGAACACCCGGGCACAGCGCCCGACGCACGAGGTAGCCGTGACCCACGCGTATCCGATCGCCTGGATGGTGCGCGATGCACTCAGTGCCCCACCTTCCCGATGGATGTCGCTGGCCGGTGTAGCTAACACCGGGCTCACGGTGATTGACCACACCGACGGGGAACCGCCTGGCGTGGTGATGGTCAACGACATGTCCCACCTGCCCGCCGAACTGCGGTGGACAGGCTTTGCCGGCGGGAGGCAGTTATGACCATCGTGGACCTCATCGACGCCGACCACCCGATCGGCGGCGGCAAAGCAGCCCCCTTGGCCGAGCTGACACGGGCCGGGTTCACAGTGCCTACCGGCTTCGTGGTGCCAGCAAACATCTACCGAACCGCGGCCACCGCCCTTGACCTCACCGAACTCTCCGCCGATGACGCCGAGGAGGGTCGATCACGAATCCTGCGCGCTCGCCTGCCGGGCGCGGTTGTCGATGACGTCTCTCGGGCGTTGGATCGCATCACCGATGGGGCACCGACTGACTACGTAGCCGTGCGCTCATCCTCGATCGCTGAAGACGACGCCCACGCATCCGCCGCCGGACAGCATGACAGCTTCCTTGCCGTGCGCGGAACCGAGCAGGTATGCCAAGCGATTTTCAGGTGCTGGGCCTCACTGTGGAGCGAGCGCGCTGCCGCCTACCGAGCTCGCCAGTTTCGGCAGACACCAGGTGACATGGCCGTGCTCGTCCAACGGTTCGTGGATCCCACCGTCTCCGGGGTCATGTTCACCGGCACCACCAGCGTGATCGAAGCCTCGTGGGGCATCGGAGAACGGCTCGTCGCGGGCCATGTCACTCCCGATTCCTGGCGCGTCAGAGACTCTGGCATCGTCGAACGCCGACCAGGACTCAAGGCCGAGCGCACGGACCGCTACGACGAGCATCTCCTCACCCGTCCCACAGCCACAGCAGAGCAGAAGCAACTCTGTCTCACCGACCGCGATGTTCTGCGCCTTCACACGCTCGGCGAGGAGGTGTCGACCACGCTGGGTGGTCCCCGAGATATCGAATGGGCCATCACGGAAGACACGACATGGATCCTTCAAGCCCGACCCGTGACCGCGAGCGTCCCTGACTCCACAGCACCGTCCCCGATAGCCTCTGGCGATGCCACCATCTTCGGAGAGCCGGCTAGCCCAGGAGTGGCCTCCGGCCCGGTCCGCCTGATCCGCGGACCGGGCGATTTCCCCAAGGTCCAGCGCGGGGACGTGCTGGTCTGCCGCCACACCGACCCCGCGTGGACACCGCTGTTCACCATCGCCTCGGCAGTGGTGACCGAAATAGGCGGAGTGCTCTCCCATGCAGCCATTGTCGCCAGGGAAGTCGGGATACCCGCCGTGCTCTCCGTCCCACGAGCAACCGAACTCCTCCTCCCTTCGTCGGTGGTCACCGTCGACGGCAACACAGGCCGCATCTCGCTGTGAAGCTGACGCCACTGTCCCGAGCGCACATGCACAGGTGAGGCCGGCTTCGAGGGTTGAACCAGTAGGTAGCGACTCCTGACGTTCGCGGGGCTTATAGAGGAGCAGCTTCCACTGGACCCAGGGCCGCCCCGCGGCAATTGCCTCTCGCATCCGGGACTCAATCACGGTGACCGGTTGGGGCGCTGCGAGGGCGGCACAGTGACTAACTGGCGTCGCCGAAGTTTCGGTGTCGGAGGTTCGCTGGCGAGCAGTGGGAGCGGAGCGGGCCCACAGCCCTCGACCGAAGAGTGTTCAGGGTGCCTGGTTGCGTGACATTCTGCCTGGATGACTATGACGGCCGAGTTCAGGACCGAGAGGCGTTCTCTGAGCGGGTGGGGCAGATGCGCAGCGACAACGGCAGATGTGCTGTCCACCCCAGACCTTGAGGTAATCGCCCAGGCAGTGCGGCAAGCTGGTCCGCGCGGAGTGATTGCCCGTGGGCTGGGGCGCAGTTACGGTGACCCTGCGCAAAATGCGGGCGGGCTCGTTGTGGATATGACGGCGCTGCGTCGTATCCACCACATTGACCCCGACTCAGGGGTTGTTGATCTCGATGCGGGCGTCAGCCTGGACAGTCTTATGCGCGCGGCGCTCCCTCACGGTCTGTGGATTCCGGTACTGCCTGGGACACGGCAGGTGACGATCGGTGGTGCGATTGGCGCCGACATTCACGGTAAGAACCACCATTCGCACGGTAGCTTTGGCAATCATGTTGAATCCATCGACCTGCTCACCGCTGACGGATCCGTCCGCACACTGACTCCCTCCGGCGAGGATTGTGACCTGTTCTGGGCGACAGTCGGCGGAATGGGACTAACCGGCATCGTGGTCCGGGCACGTGTGCGGATGAAGCACACCGAGACCGCATACTTCATCGCTGACCACGACCGCACGGGCAACCTCGACGAGACGATGGAACTGCTAACCGGTGGTTCCGACGACGGCTACGACTACTCGATGTCAGTGCCAGATATGATCTCGACCGGCTCAAAATTGGGCCGCGCGGGCTTCACCCGCGGGTCGCTGGCCACCCTGGATCAGCTTCCGCCCGAGCTTCGCCGGGACCCCCTGCGATTTAACGCACCGCAACTGTTCACCGTCCCGGACATCTTCCCCAGCGGGATGGTCAACCGGTTCACAACGAGGGTCGCCGCCGAGGCCGCGTATCGCATGTACCCGAAACACGGTCGGGGAACCATCCAAAATCTGACGCAGTTCTACCACCCGCTGGACCTCCTGGGAGAATGGAACAGGGCCTACGGGCCGAATGGGTTCCTGCAGTACCAGTTCTCGGTTCCGTTCGGCGCCGAACAGCAGCTCGCCGGCGTCGTCCAAACGATCGCCGAGTCCGGCCATAGGTCATTTTTGAACGTGTTCAAGCGCATGGGCGAGGGCAATCCTGCGCCGCTGTCCTGGCCACAACCGGGGTACATGCTCAGTCTCGACTTCCCGATGAAGGATGGATTAGCCCGGTTCTGCGATGAGCTCGACGAGCGTGTCCTCACCCTTGGTGGCCGGCTCTACTTCGCTAAAGACTCACGAACAACCCCCGAGCGCGTCGCCGCGATGTATCCGCGGCTCAGGGAATGGCAGATCACACGGGATCGAATCGACCCAGACGGAGTCTTCGTCTCCGACCTGGCTCGCCGACTCCGCTTGGCGCCGCCTCCCAATACACCTGAGTGGTAGCTCGTGAGACGGTACCCGGATGGCACAGACGAAGCCGAAGTTGCGCCGGTTCACCGATGAGCAATGGGAGCGGATCGAGTCACTGCTGACCTCCAAACAGGGGCGGCAGGGGCGTCCGCTTCGTGACAATCGCATAGTGGTCGAGGCGATCGTCTACCGCTCTCGAACCCGTGGCGCGACCTGCCTCGGGAGCAGTTTGGGCTGTGTCAAGCGGTATGGATACGCCACGCTAGTTACGCCGTCGGCCCGCCTGGCCCGCCCCTCCAGAATCGAGCATCAGCCCACATCCCAGCTAGGCGTCGCTTTAGAAGATCGTCTAGTGCGACGCACATCTGCACAGAGCCTTCGGTCGTGCCAGAGCCTGAGTTGCAGGCCTGTGCCGACGTACTACTTGTACGCGAGGCACGGATAATCAAACCATGCACAATGCAGACGACCCGATCACCTGGACGCCCGAGCGTGTTGCCGTTGCCGGCGCTTCCGGCTCAGGAAAGACCACACTGTGCGATGAGCTCGCCGAGATTCTGCAGTGCCCTCGGGTTGAGATAGACAGCCTGTACCACGGCGCCAACTGGACGCCACGCGAGACGTTCCTCGAAGATGTCAGGCAACTTATTTCTGGGCCTTCCTGGGCCGTCGAGTTGCAGTACCGCGAAGCTCTACCACTGATGGTCTCTCGGGCAGACACTGTCTTGTGGTTGGACTACCCCGTCAGGATCCAGATGGCCCGCCTTATCCGTCGGACGGTCCGCCGACGTTTGCAACGCGTAGAGCTCTGGAGCAAGAATTACGAGCCGCCGCTCTGGAAAGCCCTCACCGACGAAGACCACATTCTGCGTTGGGGATGGCGCACCCGAAAGAAACTCACGCCAGTAATCCCGATGTTGACGGAACGGTTCCCCGGGTTGCACGTGGTGCGCCTGACGCATCCGTCACAGACCTCACGATGGGTCCGCACCCTAGCGGAGAAGCTAGATGGTGGGGGAAGCTGATGTGCCCACCCCCAAGCCGCAACGGGGTGGCTGACCACCACTCCCGGTTGGGCGCGCTGATAGCCCCGGGAGACCGGAGCACCAGGGGCGAAGTCAGGAAAGCCGGAAGCACCATCACAACGCCAATCAGGACTGAGAAGCCCAGTGCGCTCGTCTTTGTCGACCAACCGGTGGCTGGCCCGCCGAACTCGAATTGGGAGGGAACGCGGTTCGGCAAGACTACGATTGCCAGAATGGGACGCCCAGCCAAAGGGCGATACTGTTAGGGACGTGCTTCGGAAAGCAGAGTTCTGATGATCGGGTAGCGCGAGTATGAGCATCGGATAGCGGTGCCGGTCATCGTGTGCTCGTGTCGGTTCTACGCGTGGCAACCAGGCTGCGCGTGGATCCGAACAGGAGGCACGGGTGACTGATTACCGATTGGTGATGTCGCTACTGCTGCAGGACAGGTCCTACCGGGACATCGAGGCGATCGCGGGTTGCTCGCACCGCACGGTCGCGAAGGCGAGGAAGGTGTGCCGCGAGCACGGGCTGACCGCCGTCGATCAGGTCGAGGCGCTCAGCGGCGAGGAGATTGACGCCTTGTTCACCGATGGGCGCAAGACGCCGTCGGCGGAGTTCGTGGCCTTCGACGTGGCGGCGACCGTGAAGAAGCGCACGGGCAAGAACAAGCTGCCGCTGCGGGTGCTGTGGGC